>DASWID010000163.1 GCA_036397855.1 Thermodesulfobacteriota bacterium
GCGCCCATAGCTCAGTTGGACAGAGCAACGGCCTTCTAAGCCGTGGGTCGGGGGTTCGAATCCCTCTGGGCGCGGGAAAAATCAATGGTGGGTGTAGCTCAGCTTGGTTAGAGCACTGGGTTGTGGCCCCAGAGGCCGCCGGTTCAAGTCCGGTCACCCACCCTCTTTTTTCCAGTGTTTTTTGAGATTTATCTAATAGTTAAAGGATATTCCGTCAGGTAGGAATCAAATCACAATAATAAAAGCGGTTGTCCCTCAGGACAACTTCCCCCTTTGCAAATATCAGGGGAATTTGAAAAATGTTCCCTCCATACACGAAAGAATGGAATTCTCCGTTTTCTCCACAAGGATCCACTCCGGCAGGCAGGTCAGATAAAAATTTCTCATCGTATTCTCTGCCTGCGAATGATTTGTCTAATGCTTCTGTATCTATGCATGTGATAACCGCCTTGAATCCCAAAGTTATAAATGTGTTGGCAAGCTCAATGGAATTTTTCCCCCAAATCGGGAATAGTCCCCTCATGCCTATTCCGCTTAGAAAATCTTCCCTGTACCTTCTTATATCTTGTAAGAAGATATCCCCAAATACTACCGAATTGATGCCCATTTTCTTATATTCAAGCACTACTTCACTGAACTTTGATTCATATTCTTGATTTGAGGCATTGTTGGAGATAAAAACATTTTCCAAGGGTATACCAATGGAATCAGCCTGTTGTTCGAGCAGGATCCTTCTTATACCGTGCATGCTGACCCTGTCATAACCTTTTGTAATAGTCGTTATCAAGGCGACTATCTCAAAATTGTCGTTTTTTTGAAGCTCACGGAGAGCTAATACACTATCTTTTCCACCACTCCAAGATAGAAGAACTTTTTCGGGCATTAGTGTTCTCCAAATTTAAGTTTTGATCATTAGAGGATAAATTATTATTAAAAAAAGAGCTTCACCTTATATGGAGTCAGCATTCAGAAGTCTGAATTCAGAATTGAGTATATAATTATAAAGGTAGTTTAGAAATAGACAGTAAAAATTTCAAATCAATTACGGCCTCATTCTCAGATCTTCTACCTAATCTGTAGGAGCGGCTTCCAGCCGCGACAAAGGGAATATATGAGAAATACGCAACCCCGTCAAAAAAGCCTTCGAAACGGTCGGTACATCGAGGCAGGCCTTTTCTACTTTCTTACTTCAGTAACAAAAGACCGTACTCCCTTCTTTCTTAAATCTAACACCGCTCTAACTGTTCTAGATGCTCTGAAATGGCTGGACCAAAAAAACCGAATAATATTGGTGGGTGCGGTGGTTATGCCTGACCATCTTCACTTCATTGCTCAACTGAAGGACGAAACACTGTCTCGGCTGATGCATTCACTGAAAAGCTACACGGCGAATGAAATTAATAAAATTCTGGGTAGACGCGGTCCTGTCTGGGAACGCCAGTATTACGAAAGCGGCATAAGATGTGAGCAGGCTTTGAGGAAGAAGGTCGAATATTGCCTAAATAACCCTGAAAGAAGAGGTTTGGTTGAAGATTTCAGGGAGTATCCTTATTGGTACTGCAGGTATGAACTTTGATCGCGCCAAGATGGCGCTCCTACAGGAGGGGCGAGACGGAGCTGTCGTAGGAGCGGCTTCCCTTCGACCCTTCGATTCTTCGACAATGCTCAGAACTTAGGACTCAGGGCAGGCCAGTAGCGATGATTAAGTCGCACCAATTCGGTACCACTTAAATAAATCATTGCATTATAAACGATGATGGCTTCATTTATTATTGGGTAATATATATTATTCATTGAAAATCAAGCGCTAGTTCCTTAAATGTATAAACAAATAATAAGGCCAATGCTAGACCGGTTGGACTCTGAGACATGGCATGACATAGCCCGCGAATCATTACACGTCGCAGAGATGTCGCCCTTCACCCTTAAATTATTGGAGAAATTTGCCTACAGAGGAAGTCGATTTTTTGATGATCGGCTGCGAGTTTCTCTGGGCGGGGTAGAATTGGAAAACCCCCTTATAGTTGGAGCGGGATGGGACAAGGCCGGCCGTGCCGTGAAGGGGCTATGGCAATTAGGCTTTGCCGGCGTTGAGGTCGGGTCGGTCCTAGAGTATCCACAGGCTGGAAATCCTAAACCTAGGCTGTTCATGCTGTCATCGGGTGTTGCTTTGAATTGGCTAGGATTTAATAGCCCTGGAATGGATGTCGTCGCCAGAAATCTGGATAGTTATAAGGATAGCGGCATACCAATTGGAATCAGTATCGGCATCAACCGAGACGTTGCTGCGAAGGATGCCCCGAGGGCCCATGCTGTAGTGGCAAAGGAGTTATACGATCATGCCAGTTATTTTGTCATTAATATCAGTTCGCCAAATACACCGGGGCTCAGACGACTCCAGGTCAAAAATTCTGTGACAGATATAGCGAAAGCCGTTAATCAAGAAATGAACGCGAAGGGTGAAAGAAAACCCCTGTTTGTAAAAATAGCCCCTGACCTCAATCAAAATGATTTAGATGGCATTATTGACGCAGTTGTTGATAATGGTTTGACAGGAATAATAGCAGCAAACACCGCCGATATTCCTGAGCTGAAAGCGAAATATGGTGAAAGATGGAGATATGTTAATGGTGGCATAAGTGGTGACGACGGGGATTATAGGAGGATGACAACGGGAAAAATAGCCTATATCTACAAGAAAGCCGGCGACCTAGTGGAGATTATCGGGGTCGGAGGCATAAAAGATACCGAGACAGCCCTTGAAAAAATCAAAGCAGGGGCAAAAGCACTTCAAATTGTTACAGGCATCAGGGGGGAAGGCCCCACCTTGCCTGGCAGGATCAACAGCGGCCTTGTCGATTATATGGAGAAAGAAGGGATCAAAAGCCTTGATGAAATAGTGGGAATTGATGTTAGGAAATAATACAATGAACTATAGACGGGACTTTCCAGTCCCCCCTCTTTGGTTCTCCCCCCAACTCATTGGTGGGGAGAGTATGATTGGACGTGATTTCCGAATGTAGCAGCGACCTTAAGGTCGCTATGCTGGCTCGGAGAATTTCGAGAATACTGACCTACCTTATGTCCTATAATGGGCATTAAGCTTCAAGTATTCTATCGTTATATCGCTGGCGATGACGAAAGAACTTGCTTTGCCACTTTTGATGTCTATTGTAACCGTAAAATTTGGCTGTCTCATAACATGCTTAAATTTATTTCCATTCATAACCTCTACACCATTTCTAACAACCCTATAATCCCCAAAATAAAGATCGACCCTCTCGGGATCGAATTTAACCCCCGCTCTTCCGGCGGCTGCAATCAGCCTGCCCCAATTCGGGTCTTCGCCATAAAAAGCGGTCTTAACTAGTATCGAGGACCCGAGTGTTCTGGCGATAAGATTTGCTTCATTCTCGGTTTTTGCGCCCTTAATTATAATCTTTACAACCTTTGTAGCCCCTTCCCCATCTCTCACTATCATCTCTGCGATTTCAGTGTTAAGTTCCGTCAATGCCCTTTCAAACTTGTTATAGGTCCTATCTCCCTCCCAAATCGCCTTATTCCCAAGTATCCCGTTTGAAAGCATGATTACAGCATCATTAGTAGATGTGTCGCCATCAACAATTATCCTATTAAATGATGTTTCCACTGAGCTTTTGAGAGATTTCACCATGGCCCTTCTGGTCAGGTTGATATCAGTTAGAATAAAACATAGCATGGTAGCCATCTGAGGGGCAATCATCCCCGCCCCTTTTCCGACTGCACATATGGTCCCCAATTTCCCATTTATCTTTAACCTTGAAGATGCGTATTTAGGAAACTTATCCGTCGTCATTATTGCCTCAGCCATGTCTACCAATCCATCGTGTCTTAAACTAGAAATCAGATTCGGGACTGCTTTCTCTATCTTTTCCACGGGCAGAAACTCGCCTATTACCCCTGTCGAAGAAGGTATTACAAGTGATTCCTTAATGTTGAGCTTATTTGCTACTATTCTTGTTGTAAGTTCAGCATCCTTGATACCTCTTTTCGCAGTACAGGCATTTGCATTTCCACTATTTGCGATTATTGCCTGACAGAACCCACCCTTAACGCGCTCCATAGCAATAATTACGGGTGCCGCTTTCACAACGTTTGTTGTAAAAACCGCGGCAACTCTTGCCGGCAACTCAGAAAAAATGAGACCCAAATCTTTCTTCTGTTTCTTCTTAATTCCGGCATATATTCCCGAGCTAAGAAATCCTGGCACCTCAATCATTTACAAAGCTCCTCGACCAATTTAAATGACTTAAATTCTCTTCCAGTATGATATTCCGTGAATTTTCGAAAGAGATTTATATACTTAAAAGCCATTCCATGATCCTCATCGATCAATTGTGAATCTAGCAAAAAATCCTTATATAGAACAGGTCCTCTAGTCTTATTCGAGTTACAATTTGAACAAATAAATCCCCCCTTTTTAATGCTGAGGGAAGATCTGTCATCGATAACCCGACCACACCCAGCACAGGAATGAAGGTTGGGCATTAAACCTGACAATTTAAGAATAGAGAGTTGAAACCTCAAAAGTTCCGGAAGGGCGGACCTCCCAGAATCAAGAGAAGAAAATGTGTCTACCAACAGGCTAAAAGTTTTTTCGTTGGGTTCTTCTTTTGGAACGAGGATCTCTATATTCTCCATTATGAAACTCCCCAAAGCAAAGAGATCTACATTCTGCATAAAACTAGAAAAAACACTTATAGTCTCGCAATCCTCAACGAAATTCATCCTGCCCGATCTATTCCGAAAACTAATGCGAAGATGTATAAACGGCTCGAGCCTTCCACCAAAGCGCTTGCTGCTTTTCTTAGCATTCCTTGCAAATCCCGTAACTTTCCCGTAATCCCTGGTGAAAATCGAGAGTATGTAATCCGCTTCACCGTAGATATTCTTTTTAAGTATAAATGACTCAGAGAGCTGCATTAACAATATTATTGTCTAAAATATCATCATAGCAATAAAGAGATAAACAACAGAACCAAATAAATCATTAAACATCGTCAGAAACGGACCAGACGCAGCGGCGGGATCAAACTTTAATTTATACAGGGTAAGAGGTCCAGCAACTCCGATGAATGAGGTAGCGATGGTCGCTGTAACCATTGCTACGAAAACCGCAATGGCCAGTTTTGCGGCTTCTGGCTCGTTCATGCTAATTATCGAGCCAATCACCGCTGCAACTAAACCACAAATCAAACCAATAATCAATCCCACTTTTACCTCTGCAAGAATCAAACTTATCATTTCTCCAAAGTGTATCGTTCCCATGCCGAGACCCCTGATGACAATCGTTACGGTCTGAAGCCCGACATTTCCACCGGTAGCCATTATAGCAGGCATAAATGCAGCTAGGATCGCAACCCGTTGTAGCGTCGGTTTGAATGCATAAATTATCACGAAGGCTATCATAAGCTCTCCAAAGAGTGTTAAGATAAGCCAGGGTGTCCTCAATCTTACTCTTGTGACCGTTGGTGTGTATATTGGATGAAGATATTCTTGAACGCCTGCTAATTGGTACATGTCTTCAGAAGCTTCTTCCGTTATGACATCTATGATATCGTCTGCCGTGATTCGTCCAAGCAGTTCTCCGTTTTCTCCTACCACCGGGAGAGAGAAAATATCATACTTTTCGAATAGATTGCCAACGGCTTCCTGATCCATAGACGGAGTAGCCGTTATTTCAACAGGCGCCATTATATTCTTTACCTTCGTTTTGGGATTTGAAAGAAGCAGTTTTTTTGGCGTGACCACTCCGAGGAGTTTTTCATTTTCATCTACCACGTATATCTCATGAAAATCTTCTACATCTTCAGCGATCAGACGAATCCAATTTATTGCATCTGCGACGGTAGAATCCTGTTGCACCTCAACCAGTTCCTTCTGCATGATACCACCGGCGGAATCTTCAGGATATTTGAGAAGAGTCTCTACTTCTTCCACCTCTTGAGGTGGCAACTTTTCAAGTACCAATCTCGCAGTTTCATCGGGCAATTCTGCAATTACGTCAGTTGCATCATCTGAATCCATTTCTTCAACCAATTCAGCTATTTCACCTAGGTCAAGTGTCTTTAGAAGTTCCTGCCTAACCTCTGGCTCGATCTCTAAAATCACTTGAGAAGCCGTTTCATTATCTAGGCTATTGAGTACCCTCGATTGATCTTCGGGTTCGAGAGCTTGAATCAAGTCAGCAATTTCGAATGGTTGAAGCTTTGAGAGCAATTCCTCAATCTCCTCCGCTTTCCCCTTCAAAATCAAATTGGAAATTTCCTCTTTAGACTTATGTTCTTCCATGATGCCAATTTCACAAATTAGGGTGTAATCAAGCTATTCTAAGTGAGAAACCTAAAATGTAAAGCAATATATGTTCCATTCAATACAAAAAATAATAACTGCATCTTACTTCTTGAAAATTCATGATATCAGATATTGATACTACATATATCAAAGGCAATGATCCAACATCGGAACAACTACTTATGGGAATAATAATATTTAACCACCAGAAAAATTTCTTTATTTTATGATTCCTTAAGATAAGATAAATGGATCGTAATAGAGACAGCGTAAAACATTTAAAAGTTGGTATAGTTAAGAAATAGCCAAATTAAGCAACGATCTATCGTTAATGGAGGTAGTTTGATGCAAGTGGAACAAAACAAGTCTATCGCCTTACGTTATATAGAAGAGATGCACAATAAAAGGAATCTCGATGTAGCAGATGAGTGATTCTCAGATGAATGTAAAATCCATCTGGGACAAGCATCATTTAATGGAGAAAATTATAAGAATATAATACTCAGATCTTCATCTACTTTTTCAGATACAACAACAACCGTAGATGATCTAATTGCCGAGGGAGATAAGGTTGTAACAAGATGGACGAGTCGATTTACTCATCAAGATAAATTTATGGGGGTCGATCCTACATATCAGCAAATAAAGATATCTGGTATCTCTATATACAGGATTAACCAAGGCAAAATTGCTGAAATCTGGATCAGCTGGGACAGGCTATCATTGATGCAGCAACTGGGCATTATTCATCCATAGACGTTTCATAATTCTGAGCGAATATTTTTGGTTTTCCCCGATTCTTTACTGGTAATAAAACCGTTGAGAGGTTTTTTTAAACCGAGTATCTTGCCAACAAACTTATCTTACGTATAGGAATCCGTTGGCAAACCCAATAACATAGCTTATGAATTCATCTTAAACGATCTGTTGCAGGTCCTTATTTATGTCGAAGGGACGGGTAGTAGTTTACTTGGATGCAACTCTAAAAGAACGTCAGGCTATTACCATCCTACTTACCCTGCACATCTAAATTGAGCAAAAACCTATGAACTCATACTTTGGTGGTTTCGTAAGACCAATTATCATATTATAATGTATTGTTGATGGATGTGTTTTAGACTTTAAGTTTAATTATCTATGCTCGGAAATAAATATAAGTTAATTGTCTTATTTTCTCTATCTTATCTCATTGTTATTCAAATGTCGTTCAGAAATAATACGTTTGCTTTGGGAGGAAATAGTATGGAACTTAAAAGCCCTGCGTTCGGAGAAGGGAGTATGATTCCCAAAAAATACACCTGCGACGGTCAGGACATCTCTCCTCCTTTAAAATGGACATCAGTGATAGATGGCACCAAGACTCTTGCTCTAATATGTGATGATCCAGATGCTCCTGGGGGAACATGGGTTCACTGGGTCATTTTTAATCTACCTAGTGACACCAGAGGCTTAACGGAGAGCACGCCCCACCTGAAAGAACTCCCGACCGGTGCTAAACAGGGCACTAATGATTTTGGAAAGATTGGCTACGGAGGACCTTGTCCACCGGGAGGAACTCATAGATATTATTTCAAAATTTATTCCCTGGATACAGATCTCAATCTAGAGCCTGGTGCTACCAAGGCTCAATTACTCCAGGCAATGGAAGGTCATATTCTTGGAGAGGGTCAATTGATGGGTAAATATAAGAGATAATAGTTTTATATAATATGCTAACCATTAAATAAAAAATGAGATCAATGAAAAATATTAAGTTTTCGTGGTAGTTGAAATAATACTGTTTTAGTGAAGTTCCTCACAAGTCCTACTTATTACATCGACAGCACGATCCACTTCTTGAATGGTGTTTTCAATGGAAAAGCTAAAGCGAATACTCGAATAAGCTTCCTCGTCTGTATGACCCATTGCTTTTAGCACATAAGAAGGTTCAGGCTGTAAATTGGTGCATGCAGAGCTTTGCGAGCACCTTATTCCCATTGTGTCTAGTTTCTTTAATAATATTCTTCCGTCTATGCCTCCAAATAAAATGTTTGTTGTGTTGCAGATCCTATCTGAAGGATCCCCGTTTATACTTGTATTTGGCACCGATTCAAGTATTTCAGACTCAAAGTGGTCGCGTAGTTCTCGCATCTTCTTAATGTGATCCTTAAGATTCTTCCGTCGAAGTTCCGCAGCCTTGCCCATTCCCACAATCCCGGAAACGTTCTCGGTACCGGGACGGAAGCCGCTCTCTTGAAAGCCCCCGAAGAAAATGGGTGCTAATAAAAACTTATCCCTACAATATATCGCCCCTATTCCCTGGGGAGAGTGAAATTTGTGCCCCGTCAAAGAGAGAAAATCTACCGCAATGTCATCCATGCTTATTTCTAACTTTCCCACAGCCTGCGCTGCGTCCGTATGAATGATTTTTCCATTTTCATGACATATAGCGACAATTTCTGCCAATGGCTGAATGACTCCCGTCTCATTATTTACCCATTGAATCGATACAAGATCTATGTTCTCCCTAACAAGTCGTCTCAGTTCCTCAAGGTCTATATGTCCCCTTGAATCGACGGGGAGCAAAATAATATCAACACCCTTAATCCTTAAATGACTGCACATCTTTCGGATCGACGAATGCTCAACGGTAGTCGTTAGTATACGACAGCGCTCACTCTTGCTACGTGTAAAGGAGTAGAAAGCCATGTTATTAGCTTCTGTGCCAGAGCTTGTGAAAACTATATTTTTCGGATCAGCTCCTATCAACTGTCCCAGTTGCTTTCTAGCTCCTATAATATACTCCCTAGCCCTCTCCCCTGCCGAATGAGAGCTAGATGGGTTCCCAAAGCCGCCGCTGAGAATCGGAAGCATTGTTTTAACCACATCCGGTAAGGGCTTTGTAGTCGCATTATTGTCTAAATAAATTTCTATGTTTTCCATCAACAGTTTCGAGCCTTTTATATTACATAAACAGTATAATATACAAACCTATGACCTGTACAGTAAATATTAATCACTGGAGAACAACTATTGAATCATAAGCAACAAGCGGTTGGATAGGTAGTCCAGTGTCGGTTGATAAGACCAGGTTTGCTTCATGCTTGAGCTTATACCGAAATTATTTTTTGCTCCTAATCAAGTTATAATTAATATTCAAACAACATGGCTATTATCACAATTTCAGAAAATCTGGATGGCTTGGGTAACGAGATTGCAACTAAGGTCTCACAAAGACTAGGTTTTTCTTTAGTCGATAGTACCTTAATGCTGAGGGATTTGATCGACACAGGCTCTCTAGACAATAAGAGCTTATTCGATTATGTGTCAAAGAAAAAAATTCCTCCTGAAATAATAAAAAATCTAATCATTGAAAAAGCACTTAGGGATAATGTCGTCATACTTAATCTAGGCGGAGAAGTCTTATTTCGGAAATTGCCAGGGACATTACATGTAAAGGTGCGGGACAGTAACAGCTATCGGGCAGACAAAAGGGCTTTAACGCAAACTAGAAAAAATTATATAAGCTTCATAAGAACACTTTTTCGAAAAGAAAAAATAGGAGCTGAATTTTATGATATACAGATAATGTTAGAGAGACTGGATACTGATTTTGCAGTGGATCTGATACTCGCTGCAGTTGAAACCAAAGGTATAACCATGAAGGCTGGAATTACATGGAAGGCTCTTCAGCTACTTAAGTCAAGCTTGAGAAAAAAAGAAAGGCGTTTTAATGCAGCCAAATATGTTAAAAAATTTACAATGCCTTCATTTGCCCACCATAGCGAAAAAGAATTTGCGAAGGTTCTGGATTTTTACAGGATAAAATGGGAGTATGAGCCTAGAAGCTTTCTTCTTAAAGCCGATAAAAACGGGATGGTTAAAGAGGAGTTCACACCTGATTTTTATCTTCCTGAGCTAGACCTTTACATAGAACTCACAACCCTTAAGCAAAAGCTTGTTACAAAGAAGAATAGAAAATTGAGAAGATTAAAAAAGCTTTATCCCAACGTAAACATTAAATTATTCTATGGAAGGGATTATAATAAGTTACTGCAGAGGTTCGGAATTAGATAAAAAAAAGCGACCCCAAGTGACCTCGTTCCTCTTGAAAACCACTTTCTCTACTCGAGTCTCCTCTTTCGATACTCTTTGATTAGTTTTCTAAGTAGCCTCAGCCCCTTGGAATCGCTTATATATATTTATACAAAATATAACTCCCCATGTCAAGAGAAAATTTTTAAATATAAAATATTACTGAAACTCAGCAAGTTATGATACACTTAATCCAAGTAATTGACGATAACACTTATATGAGATAATCCAATACGCTATCTGAAGTACATATTTGTACTCGGCAGTGAAAGTTCACAATATCAAAAGTGCTTGAAGACATACAAAAAATACTAATTACTGAAAAAGAGATTAATGATAGGGTAAAGGAATTGGGTGCGAAGATTTCGCAAGATTATAAAGGAACGAATCCTGTTTTAGTCTGTGTGCTGAGGGGTGCAATCGTATTTATCTGTGATTTAATAAGACAGATTTCCATACCCATAACCCTGGATTTCTTGTCTATTTCAAGTTATACAGGTAACAAACAGACTGGAATCGTAAGAATATTAAAGGACTTAGATGAGAACATTGAGAATAAAAGCGTAATCATGGTTGAGGATATTATCGATACG
Organism: Thermodesulfobacteriota bacterium; assembly: GCA_036397855.1. Classification (NCBI taxonomy): domain Bacteria; kingdom Pseudomonadati; phylum Thermodesulfobacteriota; species Thermodesulfobacteriota bacterium. The sequence continues at coordinate 11,001 of DASWID010000163.1, forward strand.
GGGTTAACCCTTAACTATATACTAAGGACTCTAAAAGCAAGGAAACCGGCTAATGTCCGAGTATGCGCTCTCCTTGATAAAAAGGTAAGACGAATCGTAGATATACCGATTGATTATCGCGGCTTCGAGATACCAGATGAATTTGTTATAGGTTACGGAATGGATTACAGACAGCAGTATAGGAATCTACCATTCATCGGCGTTCTTAAGGAAGAAATTCTGGGAAGTTGAGTACGTAAAAGCGTCATCATCGCAAAAATTTGCGAAACTCGTTCATAATGACCAGATTGGAAACAATTTTTAGGCGACTTCGGATCTCATAGGCTCATTTATCCCCTTGTGAGAATAGACTTATTCTCAAATGAAAACGAGAATTTTGTTGACTTCGCTTTCTGTTGTAATTATTTCATCCGTATTATTTACGCTAAATTCTCTTGCTCAGCCCGGCGTACTCGTTTTTAAGCGACATGGAAATGATTTCAGAACGATACCTCTTGAAAAACTTAAAAAACTTATTCCACCACTTAAAGTAGAGGCGTTAGAACCTCAAGAATCCGTAAAACGAGAGTACGTTGGCTTTCCCGTAAACCAACTCCTTACGATAGTTTATGGTAATAGCTGGAAAGATGCCGATGACATTTTGTTTACATGTAAGGACGGCTATCAGCCATCTATTCCCACAGAAAACTTCATAAGATTCAATAGCTACCTTGTATATGACCGTCCAGACAACAAAGAATTTACATTAATAAATAAATTGCAAAATGATGAACTTGTGAAGCTCGGACCGTTTTACCTCATATGGGATGATATTAAATCCCCTGAGGTCCTAAAAATCGGCGCTGTGCATTGGCCTTATCAAATAACAACAATTGACCTTATAAACTTCTCCGACCGTTTTCCCCATATGGCTCCGCCCCAGAATAGCCCAAATTCGGTAAGGAGTGGATTCAATTCCTTTAGAACGTATTGCATGAGTTGTCACACAGTAAACGGCGAGGGTGGAAAGAAGGCACGAGAGCTTAATTACCCGGTTAGCGTAACTGAATATTTCAAAGAACCCTGGCTAAAAAAATGGATCAACAACCCAAGAGACATCAGCTACAATTCAACCATGCCAGCCCTGGATCCCAACGTCGAGGATAGAGAAAGGATCATCGAGAACATTATTTCCTATCTTAAAGTCATGAAGGATAATAAACATAGACCCAAATCATAATGTAAACAAGGAATAAAACAAACCGCCAATCTAATTGTTATGAGGTATGAGGGCGACGATCCGGAGCGGCCCTCCACTGCCACCTTTGATCTTCATAGGCAAGGCAAAAACGATTGCCCCTTTAGCAGGCAATTTGTCCAGATTAGCCACGTTTTCAAATGCCGGCACGCTTTCATTAAATAATGTGACGTGTGATTTAAATAACTGCGATTGACCATAATCTATACTTGCCGTATCCAATCCTATTGCCTTTAGTCTTCGATTTTCAATCAACCACTTTGCCGCTTCCGGGTCCAATCCTGGGAAGTGAAGATTCTTCACGGCTTCTTCACCGCGATTTTCTGTTCCCAGATATTTAACCTTATCCGGCCAATATTTTGAGTAACCGGTGTACAATAAAACAATCGAATCATCCGGAATCCGACCATTTTCATCCTCCCATTCCTTGAAATCGTCGATTCCTACCTGATAATCCGGGTCAACCGAGGCCTTTTGTGAAACATCAATAACAACAGCAGATCCAACCAGTTGTTCTATAGGAAGTTCGTCGACTGTCCTTTGGCCCTCTGCGAAATGAATGGGTGCGTCGACATGAGTTCCACCATGTTCAGCAGCTGAATAATTTTTCGCTTCATAAAAGAACCCCTTGTCTGTAATGCCCTTGAATACGACTTCGGATTTGAAAGGTTGGGCAGTTGGCCAGTAGATTGTGTCGGAGGAGAAATCATGTGTGAGGTCAACCCATTCCCCTTCAGGAAATGAGTTTGATTTAGAACACCCTAGAATAGTAATCAGGGTTGATAACAATAAAGCCGGCAAATTATAACTGGACATGTTATCTCCCTCTCTATGTACAAGTTCTTGACAAGATTATATAGTGGGTGTGATAATATCAAGAATTCACAAGCCAGAATGGAGGAATAATTTTATGACAAGAGCTTGGAGCAGAATAATCCTAGCTTTTTCTTTTGCAATATTATTGCTGAATATTTCATGCGAAGAGCAGAATACCGGCACCAGGATACTAACATTTCCTGGTGGGTTGGCAGTGGCAGAAGATGGCAATATATTTTTAACCACGGTAAGTCCGCCGACAGTATTACGAGTCGATCCCGATTCAGGCGGGGTTACAACAGTTTCCGGAGGCGGCGTTGGCAGTGGACCGGGATTTTCAGCTCCCAGAGGGCTTACAATTGATGATGCAGGAATACTGTTTGTAACAGACTCCGATCTCGGGGCTGTTTTTAGCGTAGACCCTCTTACCGGTAATCGCAATATCATATCCAGTTCAAGCGTTGGTTCCGGTACAGACTTAAAAAATCCCGTAGATGTTACGGTGGGGTTCGATGGGAATCTAGTCGTCGCTGACCCAAACCTTAAGGCACTCGTTATGATAAATCCCATAGATGGTAACCGCACCATAATATCCGACAGCGACATTGGTACTGGGACTAATTTTAAAGCACCGGTAGGTGTCACCGCCGATGATGAAGGAATATTATTGGTAGCGGATCAGTTCCGTAGAGCAGTTTTTGCAGTCGATCCTGATACGGGAGACCGAACTGTGATATCGGACAGGAAGACCGGCAATGGTTCATTATTCAATCAAATCTCCGGTCTAGCCCTTGATACAGATGGTAATATAGTTGTTGTTGACACAGGGGGTAATAGTGTTATTGGTGTAGAAATTCTGACCGGAGACCGTGATACCATAACAGGACTTTTTATCGGTTCAGGTCCAATACTTCAGTTTCCCAGGGCAATTGCAGTTGAGGACGACGGAAATATCCTGGTTTTTGACAGTTTCAATTTTAGCCTTTTTCGAGTTGACCCCATAAACGGCAATCGAACTGTACTGGTAGACGTTGGTTAATAAATGTGTTTTTTATGTAGCATAAATTCATAATTATACAAAGCTAATCCATAACTTATTAAAACGATTATAATTCATGAAACAATTTAATGTACTCTTTCTCGGTAATCATATCACTTACACTCTCTAACCTGTCTAAAAATACTATTCCATTTAAATGATCATATTCGTGTTGAAATATCCTTGCTATGAAATCTTCTAATTCCTCCCTCTTCTTACCCTCATTCCTGGTCGTATACTCAACGGCGATGGATTTGTGACGAGGTACCAATCCCCTGATTCCCGGTATGCTTAAACATCCTTCCCAATCCTTAACCATGTCATCGGAGCGAGATATAATCTTCGGATTTATTACCTCTAGAGGTTCCGTTTTTGGTGCATCGGGATACCGAGGGTTTGGATGAGAGTAAATTATAAAAATTTGATAGGACTCATTTACCTGCGGAGCAGCAATCCCCACACCATTTACCGCACTAACAGTCTCAGTCAAATTGTCGATTAGATTCTGAATATATTCATCGCCAATATTATCCACATGTTTAGCTTTCTCTCTTAATATTGGATTACCAAGCTCTTCAATTTCCAATATCTCGGCCATTTCCCTCAATTATAATACCAATATGAATTTAATAAAGAACCTGGTCTTAAATGTTTGAATATATCCAATAATAATGGGAGAATTTTTTGGAACGTATTTGGTTTTCTGTAAATGATACATAAACTCTCAGATTTAAAATTAACAAGACTCAATAATGTTGACAAAGGCTCAACGAATATGGTAATGGTTGGCATGATTCCTGTCATGGTGATATTGAGAACCAAGATTCCGGGAGGAGACGACCCTAAAACACCTCTTTTCTGGGGTATTATGTCACTTGCAACAATCGCTGCCTCTTTCACTGCTTACCCAATAAACTCCTGGATGGTAAGAAGGGGTCTCAAACACGGTATGATGACAGCAGTTCCGGCTTCCCAAGCTGCAGCCACGATGTCTATGCCAATGCACCACGAAGGCGGACACATATCCACGTCAAAAGCCGTTGGAGTTTTTATAATTACCATTGCCTTGCTTGCAATATCAGTCTGGTTTACTAAACTTTTTGTGGAACTCAGGCTCTGGTAGGAAATTATGAAATGGATAAAAAACCTGGTGGGTAGGGAGACCTTGATCACGGGTATAGACCACGTTGCGATAGTTGTAAGCGACATGGATAGGTCTATAGAGTTTTACAATGAGGTGTTAGGACTGAGTATACTGAAAGATGGACGAATCGAAGGGGGAAAGAAAAAGTCCTTTCTCGGAACTAAAGACCATACTTTAATCGCCTTAACAGAAGATAAAAAACTCAATAGAGATAAAGCTCAAATTGTGGAGAGCGTTGCGCACGTGGCTTTTGAAGTGGATGATGTGGAAAAAGCGAGCAAGACACTTAAGAACAAGGGGATCTCATTTATTGAAGAAAAGGTCGAAAAGGACGGGAAGATAAAAGCATATCACTTCCTCGACCCCGATGGCCTTGAATTAGAGATTTACGGTGAGACGGGAGAATCAGTACCACCCTATTGACTTAGATTTTAATCAATTTCACTAAACTTCTGAGGCAAGACATTAGACTTCCCAGATTGTTTGAAGTGTTCACTAAACTCAAAAACGTCTTTTATCTCTAGGCGTTTGCAAACTGCAAAACTATCACAATCAGTCCGTCATGTGACTAATTCAATTTGCGAGTCGGGGAGATTTTAGGTATAAAATCATGACTCCATTACCATACTTGAGGTATTTCATGGACCTGAAACAACTCGCTAAACAAGTTTCGTATAAATCAAGAATTAAAGTTAGTTTAAAGGACATAGAAAGGCTGTTAGGTGCTCTAAAAAAGGACAAAAATCCGTGGGAGGTTATAGACAAGTCCGATTTTCCGGTACCCGCTGTTTTCGAGTCAATTAAGGCATTGGAGAAAAGCGGATTCGTTTCGGTATTGGACAATGGATTTTACCTTACAGACGACGGGCAAAATATTGCAAAAAAACTGCATCCTGTTGAAGATATTTCATGTAAGTCTTGCGAAGGAAGGGGAATCATCTTAGAAAAATTTTCAGAGATCAAAGATAAGTTTCTCAGAATTCAGAAAAGACGTCCTGTTCCGTTGAGGAAATTTGATCAGGGATACGTCACCCCTACAACTACTCTTTCTCGCTTTGCAATCGCCTATGAAAGGGGAGACATATATGGAAAGGAAATATTCGTGCTTGGAGATGACGATCTGATAAGTATCGTTCTTGGGATCAGCCGCCTACCTAAGAGAATAACCGTTGTAGAAATTGACAAGAGGCTAACCGATTTCATTCAGGAAACCGGTGTAAAAGAAGGGTTCAAAGTCGAGGTTCACACATTCGATCTAAGGCGTTCTATTCCTAATGAACAAAGGAATAAATATGATACCTTTTTCACCGATCCGCCTGAGACATTGAAAGCCGCTGATGCTTTCATAGGTAGGGGAATAGCCGCACTTAGAGAACCCGGCTCAGCTGGCTATTTCGGGTTGACAAGAAGAGAGGCATCACTTACAAAATGGCATGAACTACAGAAAATGCTATTGAAGTATCGCATCGTTTTTACTGATATCATTCATAATTTCAATGAATATATAAACTGGGGCTACGAAGAGGATACGAAAGCCTGGAAGCTTTCGCCTATAAAGGTTAAACCTAAGAAGAACTGGTACAGGTCAGCCCTCTACAGATTTGAAACGCTTGAAGGATTCAAAGGGAATACAAAGGACTATGGAAAAGAGAACATTTACGAGGATCATGAAAGCTCTACAACCTGAATATGTAATACGATACTCTTTAGCCACGAATTTAACACAAATTAACTTGAGTGAAATTAATTTGCATCTTGCATCGCGAACCAATAAATGCCTAAAAGAACGGATATCAAAAAGATTCTCTTAATAGGCTCGGGGCCTATAGTAATAGGTCAGGCCTGTGAGTTTGATTATTCCGGAACGCAAGCCTGTAAGGCACTTCGAGAGGAAGGCTATCAGATAGTACTCGTAAACAGTAACCCAGCTACAATAATGACAGATCCAACGGTCGCAGATAGAACCTATATAGAACCGCTCGTACCTGAAATTGTTGAAAAGATCATTGAGAAGGAACGTCCTCAAGCCTTACTTCCAACTCTTGGAGGACAGACAGCCCTAAATATCACCGTTAAACTTGCCGAGACAGGGGTTTTAGAAAAATTCGGAGTCGAATTAATCGGGGCAAAACTAAGCGCAATAAAAAAAGCCGAGAACAGGGATCTCTTCAAAGAATCAATCAAGAAAACCGGCCTGAAGGTCCTACCAAGCGGAGTTGCTCATTCCATGAACGAAGCATGGAATGTTGTAAACAATATTGGATTTCCGGTTATCATTCGCCCCTCTTTCACACTAGGAGGTACTGGAGGAAGCGTAGCTTATAACAAGGAGGAGTTTGAAGATTACGTGAAAGCCGGCCTAGATTTAAGCCCGGTTAGTGAGATACTGATAGAACAATCAGCATTGGGCTGGAAGGAGTTTGAGCTTGAGGTTATGAGGGATGGAATGGATAACGTAGTCATAATATGTTCAATTGAAAATTTTGACCCAATGGGTGTCCATACCGGAGATAGCATAACGGTTGCACCAGCCCAGACCCTGACCGATAAGGAATATCAGAGGATGAGAGATGCCGCCATCGCCATAATCAGGGAGATCGGAGTTGATACAGGGGGGTCAAACATTCAATTCGCAATCAACCCGGCAGATGGCGACATGGTTGTCATTGAGATGAATCCAAGGGTCTCAAGGAGCTCGGCCCTTGCTTCAAAAGCCACCGGGTATCCAATCGCTAAGATAGCAGCAAAGCTTGCCGTTGGATATACCCTCGATGAGATTCCGAATGATATAACTCGTTATACCCCTGCTTCGTTTGAACCTACAATTGACTATGTCGTAGTAAAAATCCCAAGATTCGCATTTGAAAAATTTCCACAGACCGAGCCTCTGCTCACGACTCAAATGAAATCCGTCGGTGAGGTTATGGCAATCGGAAGAACATTTAAGGAAGCATTACAGAAGGCTATACGTTCTCTTGAAATTGATTCTTCGGGGTTCGAGTCAATCACAACAAATTTAGACTTGATTAGAGAGAAATTAATAATCCCGAACCATGAAAGATTATGGTACATAGCCGATGCTATTAGGTGTGGAATGGATGTTAAGGAAATAAACATTTTAACAAAGATTGACAGATGGTTCCTTGAAAATATCAGACAAATTGTTGAATTGGAAAATCAGATAAAGAAATTCAATTCAGATGATTTGCCAGGTCCCATTTTGAGACGAGCGAAGGAATTTGGGTTTTCAGACATAAGATTAGCCGAGCTTGTAGATACAAGCCAGGATGAAATCCGAAAAAAGGCCGAAGAACTGGGAATTAACAAGGCATACAAAATGGTAGATACATGCGCCGCTGAGTTTGAGGCATACACTCCGTATCTTTACTCCACTTACGACGGGGAAGACGAGGCGTTACCAAACCAGAAAAGAAAGGTAGTCATTTTAGGAGGTGGACCAAACAGGATCGGACAGGGTATAGAGTTCGATTATAGCTGCGTTCATGCATCTTTCTCATTAAAAGAAGAAGGATTCGAGTCCATTATGGTCAATTGTAATCCAGAAACCGTTAGTACTGATTATGACACATCAGATAGATTATATTTTGAACCCCTTACATTGGAAGACACTTTGTCAATCGTTAAAAAGGAAAAACCTTCAGGAGTGATCGTACAACTCGGGGGTCAGACGCCTCTTAAGCTCGCAATTCCACTCGAGAAGAGGGGTGTAAATGTCATCGGCACGTCTCCCGAAAACATTGATCTTGCCGAGGACAGGGAACGATTCAGAGACCTAATAATACAATTAGGGCTAAAGCAGCCTAAAAGTGGTATAGCAAGGAGTGTAGGTGAAGCAATCCGAATAGCTTTCGAAATCGGATTCCCGGTAATGGTTAGACCCTCTTATGTACTTGGTGGACGAGCCATGGAAATTGTTTACAGCGAGAGAGCACTAATAAGCTATACTAAAGAGGCGGTAAAGGTATCGCCCAACCAGCCGATACTCATAGACGAGTTTATAAAGGATGCCAAGGAACTAGATGTAGACGCCATCTCCGACGGGGAATTAGTAGTTGTTGGAGGCGTCTTGGAGCACATAGAAGAGGCGGGGGTCCATTCCGGGGATAGCGCCATGGTGATCCCTCCCTTCTCCATAGATAATTCTCTAATTGACGAAATAGTGCGGCAAACGAAGGTTCTTGCTTTAGCCCTCAATGTAAGAGGTTTGGTCAACATTCAATTCGCGATTAAAGATCAAGATGTATATGTGCTCGAAGTAAATCCGAGGGCAAGTCGCACTATTCCATTTGTTAGTAAGGCCATAGGAATTCCACTCGCTAAACTGGGAACAAAGGTCATGCTAGGGAAAAGTCTGAATCAACTAGGGTTCACAAAAGAAATTTTGCCAAAACACATATGTATAAAAGAATCGGTTTTCCCCTTTATAAAATTTCCAGGCGTAGATACCATTCTAGGACCGGAAATGAAATCAACGGGGGAAGTAATGGGTATAGACACTGAACTCCGACGTACATTTGCAAAGGCGCAGATAGCAGCAGGCACATTCCTCCCCCTCGAGGGCACAGCTTTCGTCAGTGTTAAGGATGATGATAAGCCGAAGATAATACCTATAGCTAAGAAGCTCAAGGATCTTGGTTTTAAACTGATGTGTACAATGGGTACCGCTTCATATCTAGATAAGCATAAAATCAATTGTGATACGGTAAACAAGGTCATCGAAGGAAGGCCTCACGTCGTGGACCACATAAAAAATGGCGATGTACAACTAGTGGTCAACACTACCTTTGGCGAAAAGGAGATTTCACAATCCTACTCAATAAGAAGAGAATCACTTATCAAAAACGTTCCATACTTTACAACCATCGCCGCTTCAAGGGCTGCAGTAGATGCTATAGAGGTATTAAAAATGGAAGGGTTAGAGGTAAGAGCGCTTCAGGATTACTATAATGATACTACAAATTCCAAATTACAAGCACCAAATTTCAAATAAATGTAAAATCCGAAATTCTAATGCTCAATGCGTTTGGAATTTATAATTCGATTATTGAAATTTCTTTGTGATTTGGTGCTTGGAGATTGAGATTTATCTTTGATTTTATCGTCGAAGCTTGTTAATTTAAAGTATAAGAGAGCAAACTAAATGTGTTCTGATAGGGTTCCAATAACACCGGATGGCTTTAGGAAGCTTCAAGAAGATCTAAATAGGTTAATTTCTGTAGAGCGTCCACAGGTCATAAAGATGATAGCACATGCAAGATCACTAGGAGACCTCACGGAGAACGCCGAATATGAAACCGCAAAGGACAGGCAGGGTTTTATCGAGGCCAGGATAAAAGAGCTAAAGAGTAAGATAGCGAGAGCGGACGTAATAGATCCTGAAAAGCTTCCTATAAAAGACCGAGTCATGTTTGGCGTACGCGTGAGGCTTGAGGATATTGAAACCGGAAATACCCTTACGTATCAGCTCGTAGGACCAGATGAATCAGTACCCGAAAAGGGACTAATATCTGTAGCATCCCCTCTTGGTAGAGCGCTACTTGGAAAGCGAGTCGATGAAGAGGCTCGGGTTCAAACACCCGGTGGAATACGGGAGTTTGTAATCTTGGAGATTGAATGATTTTCCTTCCCAATTTCTATTGGATGTTCAAAGCCTTGGGTTGAAAGACATCGCGCAGGCTAAATGGCCCAAAGCAATCTCAAGCATAACCAGAGAGTGCTTGGGAGTCGATCGCAATTGCAAAACCCAGATATTTCGAGGACAGAATTTTTAAAAGTATTTTCTTCATTTATCTTAATGCTCCAAGGGACGCACTGCTCTGCCGTCCTGCGTCATTGCGAAATTTGCCCTTCGATTCCCTCAGGATAAATTCCGAAATTGAAGCAATCCCACGCCGTGTCAAACTCAGTTATTAGGAATCCATAAAAATACCTCTGGATCCCCGATAACTATCCTCGGGGATGACATAACCACTAAAAATTTAATTCAACCGCAACCCGCAAATTTTTTTACCGTCTTCGTTCCGGATTTTCTTAACGCAATTTTTGGAATGCCGTTGAAGTCCTTTTCATTCCGAAAAGGATTTAATGAAAATAAATCCATTCATAAAATTGTAAGAATTTTGTCCACGAAATATCTAACACCTACACCAATGGCAATTTGTTACATATCAGTTTCAAAGTAAGTTCTATTTTTCTTAACAGGTCGAGTCTAGACCCGTTGGCCCTTAGCAGTGAGCTTGTCGAACTGTCGAAGGACGTAAACGCTACTTTTAAAACCTGTCGAGTACTACGGATTTACTGGATCTAACCTAGATATTCGTTATTTAAACTGATTAAGATTACCTTTTGAAATATTTGTTTTATTTTCTCCCTGTGAGTCTTACATCGATTAATTTTTTCTATTTCAAGAGAAAGAAATCTATGATAAGGTAATACACCCAAAAACACATAAAAGGGAAATAATGAGTGATGCAGGATAATCTAATAAAAACACTTTCTGACATAAGTGGCTTAGTCTGGGGCTTGCCTCTGATTATACTTCTTCTAGGTACCGGAATATATCTCACGATAATACTAAGAGGTATCCAATTTCGGGCGCTAATACCCTCTTTATATTTAGCTTTTATCATAAGGAAAGAAAAGGAATCATCAGAGGGTGATATCTCCCATTTTCAGGCTCTCATGACAGCGCTTGCTGCGACTGTAGGTGTTGGAAACATTGCCGGTGTTGCAACAGCCATCGCCGTTGGAGGACCGGGCGCTCTATTTTGGATGTGGATCACAGGTCTTTTTGGAATGGCGACCAAATACTCAGAAGCCGTTCTTGCAGTTAAATACAGAGAGGTTGATAAATTCGGCACAATGAGCGGCGGCCCGATGTACTACATCTCCAAAGGGCTTGGACTTAAATGGCTCGGAATAATTTTTGCGGTTTTTGCTTCAATCGCTGCCTTTGGAATTGGAAACGTTGTTCAATCAAACTCAGTGGCAAAAGGACTCGAATCTTCTTTTGGGATCACTCCATGGGCCACAGGGACGGTATTGTGTATTGCAACCGGCCTGGTGATTCTCGGAGGGATCAAAAGTATAGCAAGGGCTGCAAGCGCAATAGTCCCGTTCATGATAATCCTGTATATCGTTGGTTCGATTTCCGTTCTCATGGCACACGTTACAAACATTCCAGAGGCCTTTAAATTAATTTTCGTTCATGCATTTACCCCCGCCGCCGCGACTGGAGGATTTATAGGAACAGCCCTGATACAAACGGTTAGGATCGGGGTTGCAAGGGGAATATTCTCAAACGAATCCGGTCTTGGAAGCTCTCCCATTGTTGCCGCCGCTGCAAAGACACGTAACCCCGTAGCACAGGGTCTAGTATCTATGACCCAAACCTTCATTGACACAATTGTAGTATGCACGTTTACCGGGCTTGTTATTATTTCAAGCGGAGCATGGATAAGCGGGGAGACAGGCGCTTCGCTTTCGACACTCGCTTTTGAAAAGGGTGTCCCTTTTCAATTAGGTGCTGAAGTAGTTTCATTAAGTCTTGCATTCTTTGCCTATTCCACCTTACTCGGATGGTCCTATTATGGGGAGAAGTCCATCGAATATATATTTAAAGAGCGTGCGGTGAAACCGTATAGAGTAATTTTCACACTAATAGTCTTAGTTGGCGCAGTGATTGAACTGGATTTGGTCTGGACATTCGCGGATATAATGAACGGACTAATGGCTTTCCCAAACCTTATTGGCCTTCTCGGACTCTCAAAGGTTGTGGTGGAGGAGACAAAGAAATATCTGGATCTCGAGATTTCGGGGAAATAAAAACTAACATTATAGAGGAGCTGTAACCCAAAGCTTCGATCTCCTCGAGTTCAGCATGTCGAATACCCACGACACTAAGATAGATATTCTGAAAGTTATGTAACTCAGCTTTAAGTGTTGCTAAATCTAACTCACGTTGAGCTAACTCCCCTTCAAGTGTTTTAAGTTCAGCTTTCTTTTTGTTCAGCTCTTTTTCTTCGGGGGTTTCGCTTCGTCTTATCCCTGTTTCCATAGTATCCAAATCTTTATTCCCTTTACATATTTTGTCAATTATTATCCGAGTGCTTATAAGTGATTAGAGAATTTGAAAACTTAACGTGATATAATTAATAATATTTAGTGTTAGGAGTCCTGATATGAGTTCAGCCATACCTATATCAAGGGTAAGTGTTGACAAGTATGTAGCTCTAGCCTTAAAACACGCTGAATACATCTTAAACGACGATGGAACGTGGACAGTTAAAATCTCCGTCTTGCCCGGTATTATCACGTTTGGAGAAACAAAGGAGGAAGCAAAGGAAATGGCAGAAGATGCAGTTAGAGGATGGATAAATACCGCTAAGGAATTCGGCGACGAAATTCCTGAAATTGATCGTTGTGTAGTAATTTAGTTCCTTTCTGCTTATCTATTCTAAGTTCCTCCTTGACAACGATGAGCTTATCGCCTATTTCCATGTTTGCATGGTTAAACTCAAACCTGAAAAGCCAAACGAAATGATAAGAAAGTTAAGGGCTTTGGGTTACGAAGGTCCCTTTCCTGGAGGCAGACACTTGTTTATGAGGCATCCAATAACTAAATATAAAATTCCAGTCCCTTATCACAAAGGCAGGGATATTCCCAAAGGGACCGTCAGAGAAATTATCAAGGAGCTGGGAATTACTGTGGAGAATTGGAATAAGCTTTAAGGTGATTCCTCTTGATAAATATCTTCTCCAAAAGTTTCAATATGGAAGCGAATGGCTGACTTCATATCGGCTAGGGCCTCATCATAGGTATCACCTTCGCCAACTACAATTCCTTTCAGACCAGGCGGATATGCTACAAAACCATCCGGATGTTTCTCAACTATGACTTTGAATTGTTTAGTCCTGAGACTTTCCACCAAAATACGATTCTAGCACTATTTGAGAAAGTTCCAATAATTGAAATGTGATTTAAGTTTTATAGTAGTGTGTCCAACCGTACTGAGTTCCGACTTTCGATGTCCAGCGGGCTATCGATAACGGTATATCCAAATCTATCAGAGTACCCATGCTTAGAAGCTATCGAGGTTTTCGATTCAACTTATAGTACACATTGGTCAGAGCCCAGTCGAAGGAGGGATAACACCCTTCGACATTGCTCAGGGTGCACGGTCGTTTCTAATTTAAGATAGTGTTCTTCGTGCTAAGCAACCATTAGTCAAAGTGAATAATTCTGTACCGTTCTCCAAGAAAACCTATTTGACTTTATTTCCTAAAGTTAATAAAATGTGGAATATAGTTGACGTCGAATTGGGGAATGAATGTCGAAATATATCATTAAAATCGCTGAATCTGAGGATGAACTGAAAGAATATTTTCGTATTCGCAATGAAGTGTTTGTCAGGGAGCAAAGGATATTTCCCGAAACAGATGTCGACGAATATGATCGGAATTCAATTCACATAATCGCAGTCGAAAGCTCAAGCAGTAACGTAGTAGGCGTTGTCAGATGCTACAGTAAGGATGGAAACACATGGTTTGGCGGCAGACTTGGAGCTTTACCCGATTACCGTAATGGCAGAGTTGGATCACGTCTTGTGAGATTCGCTGTGAATACTGCCAAATCAAAGGGATGCAAAAAATTCCTGGCGTACATACAGCCCAATAATGTTAGATTCTTCCAGAGACTTGATTGGGAAAAGATAGGGGAGCCGATTATCTATCACGGTATTCCGCACCAACTCATGGAAGCAAATTTGGATTCGTATTAATATCACGATGCAGGATGCAAGATGCAGGATGCAGGATGCAAGTATGAAAAAAAGAACGTGTGTCCTGAATGGTGAATCATACATCATGCATCGTGGATCGTGTATCGTGCATCATGAATCGTGCATCCGCAAATTTTGACAAGGCCGTGTTATTAAAAAAGAATAGGAATTCACTATGGATGAGCTAATAAGTGCATTACGCAGCTCCCCTCGTTTAACCGATAAAGTAAATTTAAGAAACCTCTGGGATATCATACCGGGTGTTTGCGAAGTCGATGGTAGAAATGTGATTCTTGGTGACGATGCAGCGGCTATAGAGACGCAAGATGGTTATTTGTTGGTCGCTGCTGAAGGAGTTTACCCCGAACTTCTGAAATCAAATCCCTACCTGGCAGGGCGCACCTCTGTCCTTACAAATGTGAGTGATATTTACGCTATGGGTGGAAGACCGATCGCGATCCTGGATGTACTATTTTCACCCAACTACGATGAAGTAAATGAGGTGCTTCGTGGAATAAAGGATAATGCATCACGATATAAAGTTCCTTTGGTAGGTGGTCATTTAACTCGGAAAACCAATTTTTCTTCGCTCTCAGTCTTTATAATAGGTAGGGCTACAAGGATACTCTCCAGTTTTAATGCCAAAACAGGCGATGACTTGGTTTTCGTTTGTAACTTAGAGGGGAAATTCTATTCAGGATTTAATTTTTGGGATTCCTCCAGTCAATTGAGTAGTGAAGACGCTCTGAGACAATTGGAAGTGTTTCCGCGACTTGCAGAGGAAGGAAAGGTTGACAGCGCGAAGGACGTTAGCATGGCAGGTTTAATTGGATCAGTCCTGATGCTTTTGGAGTCTTCGGGAAAAGGTGCAGAGATACACATAGAAAAGATTCCAAAGCCTTATGATATTCCATTAAGGGAGTGGTTGATTACCTTCCCGAGTTACGGATTCATTTTATCGATAAGACCACAATACACCACAGAAGTTAAGAAGATATTCAATTCTATTAAGCTCACGTGTCGAGTGATCGGTAAGATTATCGGCGGCAGTAATGTCTTATTCGTAAAAAATGGGGTTGAAAAAAGACTATTTTGGGATATTGAAGTTCAGCCTTTAATTGGTATTGGAAAAGGTAGATTAAAAAAGGTGAAAAATGGCGAATGAACAGAATCAGATAGAGACTATAGTTTCAAAACTAGGTGAGAAAATTAAGCGAATCCGATTAGAGAAGGGTCTGTCCCTTAAAGACTTGTCGGTAAAATCCGGAATCTCCGCAGCAGCTATCCACAAGATAGAGTCTAATGGAATAATCCCAACCATAACGACCATGATGAAGATCTCTGATGCATTGGGAAAAGAGGTAAGCTATTTCATTGAAGAAAGACGGGGAAAAAGGGATGTCTTTTTTGTACAAGTTCAACGACGTGAAAGTATTTTCACATTTAAGAAGGGATTAAAGCTTCATGGTATTTCTGCAAAGAAATACGGAGACTTCATGATGACAGCCGCCTATGCAGTGGTTGACGTAGGGGCCGCAAGCGGTAGAAATCCAATGAAACATAGAGGAGAAGAGTTGGTATATTGCCTTAAAGGGAAAATGGAACTTCGAATAGGTGATCAAACATATACCCTAGGACCCGGCGACAGTATTCACTTCAGGACTGATATCAATCATAGTTGGAAAAATACTGCCGACGCTCAAGCAGAATTAATATGGGTGCTAGCCGTTGAACCTTCATGATTCAGGATACAGGAAACAGGATGCAGGATGAAAAGAAAAAAGATTAATCCTGAACCGTGAATCATGCATCTTGTATCGTGCATCATGAATCAGTTTTTATTTATCATGCATCATGCATCGTGCATCGTGAATCATGCATCTTCTGTTAATACAATGGTTGCTAAAATAAAAGACCAGAAAAAAACAGAGACCGGGGCATTAAAGTATCTCGGTGAGCGAATTAATGAAGCCAACACACTTGCGATAGACAGAATCTTATCCGTTGAACCTGTTTTCATTGATGTTGATACAGCACTTAATGTAATACCCGGTATGACCCACGATACAATACTCCATGCAGGTCCTCCGATTGAATGGGAAAGAATGTGCGATCCGATGAAGAGGGCAGTTAGAGGAGCTTTAGTGTTCGAGGGCCTTGCAGAAAATGACGAGGCCGCAATTCAACTACTAAAAAGAAAAAAAGTAAAGCTCTCGCCAAACCATCACCATGACGCAGCGGGAGCGATGACGGGAATTATCTCGCCCTCAATGCCTGTCATTGTTACAAAAGACTCAACCTTCGGAAAAACAGTTTTTTCCACATTTAATGAAGGCGCAGGCAAAGTCCTATGGTTTGGGTCTTTCGAAAAAGAGACCCTTGATCGTCTCAAGTGGATTCGGGACATTTTTGGTCCTGTAATGAAGAAGGTTATCAAAAAAGCACAAGGCATCCCCATCTGGAGCATCCTGGCCCAGGGAATTCAGATGGGAGATGAGTGCCATAATCGTCACGCGGCATCATCAAATCTTTTTCTTAAAAGAATTCTCGAACCACTCGTTTCGATCGATCTTTCAAAAAGAGTTTTGTTGCAGGTCTATAACTTTATTGCCGGAAATAGCCATTTCTTTCTAAACATTACCATGGCTGCCTGTAAACTCTCGATGGATGCGGCACGGGGTATAAGAGAATCAACTGTTGTCACCGCAATGTCTCGAAATGGGACTGATTTTGGTATTCGAATAAGCGGACTTGGGAATGAATGGTGCACAGCACCTGCTCCTTATCTCAAGGATGCTCTATATAACCCTGGATACAACTTCAATGACGGAGCCCCAGATATAGGGGACAGCTCAATCATAGAAACAATGGGACTTGGAGGGTTCGCCATTGCAGCCGCGCCTGCAATGGCATCATTTGCCGGAGGAGGCTTTCAAGAGTCTATAAGAATTACAAAGGAGATGGGTCGAATCACTCTTGTAAAGAATCAGAAGTTCGGAATCCCGGTATTGGACTTCGAGGGAACTCCCACAGGTATCGATTTACGAAAGGTCGTTGAAATTGGAATTAGCCCAAGTATTAATAGCGCCGTACTACATAAAAGCTCGGGAGCCGGTCAGATAGGTGCGGGAATCGTAAAGGCCCCATATGAATGTTTTTCGAAGGCACTCAAGGCTTTTGGCAGGAAATACACATGATGCAGGATGCAAGATGCAGGATGCAAGATGCAAGATAATAAAAGAAAATATAGGTTAATCCTGGATCATGTATCGTGCATCGTGCATCGTGGATCTTGAATCGTTAAGAGAAAACTATGGCTGTAGTCAGCACAGTTAAGAAAAACTTCTATCAGGATTCAATGAAGCTTATGCAGATTAGCCAAAAGCTAAGCAGTCTTAGCGGAATTAAAAAGGCGGCAGCAATCATGGCAACCGAAGCTAATCTAGCCATGCTGAAAGAGACGGGATTACTCAAGAAAGGAACCGATTCAGCCAGTCCTAACGATCTTATAGTGGCAATCGAAGCAGAGTCTGGAAAAGCAGCAGATGAAGCTCTAAAGATGTTGGACTCTCTTCTTGCCCCTCATCCAGCTGACGTTACTTCAAAAATTGAATATAAGGATCTTGATTCAGCTCTAAATAATTTGCCCCAGGCGAATATTGTAGTTATTTCCGTTCCCGGAGAATATGCAAAGTTGGAGGTTGCGAAGGCTGTTGACAGGGGTATCCATGTCTTTCTGTTTAGCGATAACGTATCAATCGATGAAGAGATTGAGCTCAAGCTTAGGGCAAAAGAGAAGGGTTTACTAATGATGGGTCCTGGTTGCGGAACAGCAATCATAAATGGAGTAGGACTTGGATTTTCAAATGTCGTAAATCGAGGTCCAATAGGGATTATAGCAGCAGCGGGCACTGGAATGCAAGAAGTTACTAGCCTTATAAACAATTGGGGATCAGGAATTTCACACGCGATCGGAGTCGGTGGCAGAGACTTGTCTGACAAGGTAGGCGGAATAATGACGATAGAGGCAATAAGAATGCTTCTGGGCGATGAAGGAACAAAAGCCCTTCTTCTGGTTTCGAAGCCACCTTCAGATAAGGTAGCAAGAAGGGTCATAAATTTAATTCGTAAAGGTGACCTACCAGCTGTTATATGTTTCCTCGGAATGGAAAACATCAAAACGAAAGATTCAAAAATGCAATTTGCCACAAATTTGGACCAAGCCGCGCTTAAAGCAATTAAGCTGGTGGGAGCAAATAATCGCGCTCCCAAGGTTCTTTCTGATAACAAGTGGAAAAAAGCCGCTCAGAAGTGTCAAAGCCTTTTAAATACCGATCAGCTTTATCTTCGCGGCTTATTCTCTGGCGGAACCCTTTGTTATGAAGCCCAGCAAATCCTGACACCAATGCTCGGCAAAATATATTCCAATACCCCACTCTATAAGCAAAACAAATTAAAAAATTCAAATGTAAGCAAGCGGCATACATGTATTGATCTGGGTGAGGAAGAATTTACTAAGGGACGCCCTCATCCGATGATTGATGCGACACAGCGAAGTGAACGGCTATTACAAGAGGCATCCAATCCTGATGTTGCCGTGATTCTATTCGACGTGGTACTTGGATACGTCGCAAGCCCTGATCCTGCAGGTGATCTAATTCCCGCTATAAATGAATCAAAAAAAATAGCGAAAACTAACGGTCGTTCTATCACTTTTGTGGCGCATGTTTGTGGTACTGAGCGAGACCCTCAGGATCTAAAATCGCAGGAGAAAAAGTTGGAAAAAGCTGGAGTCATTGTTCTTCCCACAAACGCTTTAGCCTCTAGAGTGGCAGGATTAATAGCAAAAGGTGTGAAGACTTAGCTAACTAAATAAGCGGAGGGAATGTAATGAAGGTAGCTGTAGTAGCTTTTGGTGGAAACGCCCTCATGGGTCACGAGGGTAAAAGCAATTATACAGATCAGATGAGGAGAACAGATACAATATGTAGAAAACTACTCAGCCTGTTTGAATTGGGATATAGGATTGTAATCACCCACGGTAACGGTCCGCAGGTGGGAAATATTCTGATGCAGCAGGAGTGTCTTATAGATTCTTTACCACCAATGCCACTTGACGTTTGTAACGCAATGACACAGGGACAGATAGGATATATGATAGAACAGAGGTTGAGAAACATTTTCGAGGAAAAAAAGATCAAAAAATCCGTTGTAGTTTTAGTTACGCAAGTGGTTGTTTCAGAAAACGATCCCGCGTTTAAAAATCCAACAAAGTTCATCGGGCCTTTTTTCAGTAAAGAGGAAACTGAAAGACTCGAAAAGGAGAAGGGCTGGAACATAAAAGAGGATTCAGGAAGGGGTTATAGACGTATTGTTCCATCTCCAAGACCAATAGATATAGTAGAAAAAGACGAAATCTCGGACATGGCAAACAGAGATTTAGTCGTAGTAGCATGTGGGGGTGGAGGAATACCAGTGCTTAGAGACAAAAAAGGGAAACTAAAGGGCGTTGCCGCTGTGATTGACAAAGATTATGCAGCTGAAAGGATCGCGAGTCTCATAGGTGCGGATTCACTGATCTTAATAACGCCCGTCGACAAGGTATCAATATTCTACGGAACATCAAAACAGAAAGACCTTGGAAGATTATCGCTCGAAGAAGCGAGGGGTTACTACGATGAAGGACATTTCCCACCCGGGAGCATGGGGCCTAAAGTCGAGGCCGCTATGAAATTTATCAGCTCAGGCGGACGGAGGACGATTATCACCTCTATAGAGGGTTTGGAAGATGCGATAAAAGGCAAAGGCGGAACGGTGATAACGCAATGAAATAATATCAGTAGACCAGTAGTAACTTGTAGGGGATTAATTTATAGAAATACTTTAAAATCGTTTTTTTTGAAATAAATTCCGTACTCCATAAAGAGTTATTAGAATTTGCGATTTTGGTATTTATGAAACGATTTGCTATATATGACATCTAAGCACCAAGGCTTTTATACGTAGGAAGTTGAGATATTGCTTTTATTGAACTTTTGTAATATGATGGGATAATAAGGGGTGTGAGTTAACCGATTAAACATTAAATTTATTGAAGCGAGAACATAGGAGGTGATGTAATTGAAAGTGAACAGAAAGGTTTTTGATGCTCATTCACACATAGGAGAGCTAGCGGCGTATAAATACTATGATTTAACAGAACCAGTAAAACCCACCGTGATCGAGTATCCCACTTATAAAGAATATCTAAAACATATGGACGAGTATGGTGTTGATCGCGCGATGGTGATTTCTAATTACGGAGTGCCTGACTCAGGTCAGCCATTTACTTTGAATCCAATTGTGCTTGATGGTGTCCATCATGCAGACCGACTGGTTGGAGCAATCTGGGTTTCCGGTCTTACAAAAGACAAAGAACGTACAGCGGAAGCATTAAAACATGTTAAGGAAGAAGGGATAGTTGCTCTAAAGTCTACATGCCTTCTTGGGGGTACATACAATCCTGGTGAATGGGATGATGAAGCGCGAGCATTATGGGAAAGCATAATTAATGCTGCTGAGCAAAATGACCTTGCTTTACATATTCATACGAGCCCTGGTGGAGGTTCAGACATTTCAAATGCACTCGAGTTAGTCAAAAAGTATGGGAAAAGAATCAAGATACATCTGGTACATATGGGTGGATTTGTTAGTGGACATATAAAGCTGGTACCAAAGTTTATTAATTTGGTGAAAGAAGGTTTTAAGGTTTATACGGATACAACATGGGCAGTTGGCTTTGGATCGCGTTGGTTACTCAGTGAGATTGAACGAACTGGTGTTGGCTCCGATAACGTCCTTTTTGCATCCGACACTCCATGGAGTGACTTTCCTTCGGAGTTCTGGAAGATCGAAGGCGCAGATATTTCTGAGGAATTAAAAAATAAGATTTTTTGGGAAAATGCCCAGAAACTTTATTCTAAATAAAAAACCGTTGCCACAAAATCACAAAGGCACAAAGGAGTAATCCAGAAGTTGAATGAAAAAATCCTAATTATAACTTTGTGTCTTAGTGTCTTTGTGGCTGATAGAAGAAAATTAAATAAATTAAGGAGGTAGTAAAAATGGCAGTCGATCGAGTAAAAGGAGAGAAACCAACAGTAGGAAAGGCGTTGGTAGATTATGAGGAGAAGGTATTCCCCGATCATAAAGCAAAACCAGGGGAAAAGGCGTTATTCCTTATCCACTCGGTGCCCTATGAAGGTTCTGTGGCTGGTATAAATATGCTTACGGCCATAAGAGCTAAAAAGAAGGGTTATGATGTGAGCGTACTCTTTTACGGCCCGGCTTCCGGCATACCAGTATATAGGGGCTGGCCCAATGTTGGAGACGACGCTTATGGTGCTGGGATACAGTTATATCCAAACCTTGTTGCACGATTGATTAAGGAAGGAATAACGGTCTACGCTTGTCGCTTTTCAGCTGCTTCGCTTTGCGGTCTCAGAGAAGATGACTTTCTGGAGGGTGTAAGGGGGATACATCCAACTGACATCCTGGACATTGTAATCGAACACCATAGGGCTGGGGCAATGTTATTCAGCACTTGGACTGTTTGAGAACAATTTATTAGCAGTTATCTTTTTTAATATTTATTTTTCAGAGATACTATAAAACGATCATTCTTTGGTCTGCAAGCTAAAGCCGTAGAGTGGTTGACTGGGTAGTATTGCTAAACTTATCTGGGGGTGATAAATGGATCCAAGATCCCTGAAAGTGGAGTTGCAGAGTTACGGCGTGAGAATCCCTGATACCAGAGATATAAGGAGGGGTGGAGCGGGACCTACGGGCGGGATACATCTAAAGATTCTTCCCGACAGTGAAGCTAACATTCCCGTGGTTGGGGGTTTCCTGGATTCCTCGCCCTACTATCTCGACCAAATTAATGGGGAATACTGGGTGTTTCGAGACGATGTAGCTCTAGCTCAGGTAGAGCTGATGAAGGACGCTAATTTTTATGAGCACAAAACATCAAATGGAATTCCGATGCAGAAAATTGGGCTGCTTCACTGTCCGACAACATTTGCGACTACCCTTCTTCAGACCTGCGATTTCTGGGTAGATGAACGGAGGTGTAAGTTCTGCGGTATCGAGCTTACACTTAAGGATAGGAGCACTGTTGGTTTTAAAAATTCAAAAAGCCTTGTTGAGACTATTTTGCTTGCTAAGGAACTCGATGGAATTTCGAATATTGTTTTTACCTCGGGAGTTGCTCCAGATGAGGAAAAGGCATTACGAAAGTATGCCGAAATATGTTCAGAAGTGAAGAGATTCACGGGTCTTCCAATACAGCTTCAAATTATACCCCCTGAGGATCTAACCTGGCTTAAAAGACTAAAGAATGCAGGAGTTGATGCCCTGGGGGTTCATATAGAGAC
This sequence comes from Thermodesulfobacteriota bacterium, assembly GCA_036397855.1. Classification (NCBI taxonomy): domain Bacteria; kingdom Pseudomonadati; phylum Thermodesulfobacteriota; species Thermodesulfobacteriota bacterium. Next base: position 33,451 of record DASWID010000163.1, read on the forward strand.
GTTTGACCCCGATGTATTTGAAAAAATTACCCCTGGTAAAGCGAGAATTGGATTCGATAAGTATTTGGAGACGTGGAGGGAAGGGGTGAATGTATTCGGAAGGTGGCAGGTAAGTACATATGTATTAGTAGGGCTCGGAGAGAGACTAGAAACGATAATAGAAGGAGCATCATTATGCGCTGAATTAGGAGTGTATCCCTTTATAGTACCATTCCGACCCATTGCTGGAACACCGATGGAAAATGTAAAACCCCCAGAGCCAGAAATTATGAACTACGTTTATACAGAAGTCGCAACGGTTCTTGCAAAATACGATGGGGGATCAAAGAGCAGCAGTGCGGGTTGTGTGAGCTGTGGCGAGTGTTCAGCCCTTCCTGACTTTGAAAAGATGTTTAAGGAAAGTGAAGTCAAATTCAAAGGATTTATGAAAAAGAATAAGGTTAGCTGAAGTGTCCTGAAGATTTAATCTGCTGATTAATAAACAGGATTCGAAGAAAGTGAGGAACGCATATATGCGTTTCCAAGTTTCCTGTTAAACTTTTACCTGGTTAATAAATTATATTTGGATCTGCGATTTCAGTGAGGTAAAAATATCATGGCTCAAAACAATCTACGTATCATTGTTGTCGGAGGAGGCGCTGCTGGGATTTCCTCCGCCTCGACTTCCAAGGTTATCGCGCCGGATTCCAAAGTTACTCTTTTCACAGAATATGAAGATGTAGCTTACAGTCCTTGCGGTATCCCATTCGTACATGGAAAGGAAATTCCAGATTTCAAGAATCTCTTTCTCCAGACCTCAGAGCACTATGCTGGGATAGGAATAGATCTAAGGCTCCAAACGACTGTTACTGGACTAGATGTAAAAAATAAGACCGTTAATGTTGGCTCAGATGTCTTCGAGTGGGATCGGCTGATTCTCGCAACTGGTTTTGAATATGAAAAGCCGGATATTCCGGGTGTAGAACTCGAAGGTCTTCACTACGTTAAGAACATTCGTCGCGCAATGGAATTTGACAAGATTCTTGATCAGATAAAGAAGGCTGTAGTCATGTCTGCAACTCCTCTAGGTATTGAAATGACTGGCGCCCTTGCCCAAAGGGGTCTTGAGACCCACCTTGTGGACGAGGGGGCATGGATAATGTCTGATGTAGCTGATCCCGATATAGTCGAACCAGTGCAGCAGTCTCTTGAGGAACTCGGTGCAAAAATCCATTTTGGCACTAAGGTCTTAGAGTTTAAAGGCTCTAATGGAAAGGTGGCCTCGGTAGTTACAAATAATGGTGAGATCGACTGTGATGTAGTAATCGTTGCCACTCATAAAGTGCCAAACAACAAACTCGCTAAGGCTGCAGGTTTAGACATAGGAGCAACCGGGGGAATACTCGTAGATGATCATATGCGCACATCCGTCAAAGATGTTTATGCAGCAGGAGACTGCATAGAAGTTGTTCATGGCGTAACTGATTTACCAATACAAGGCCTTTCCGGGAGCCACGCCTATTCCCAGGGAAGGGTTGCGGGCGCTAACGCCGCGGGCGATGACCGAGCTTATGATCCTGTCTACATACCCTGGGGCATGGTAGGGGGCCACGTCCAGTTAGGGGGTGTTTCCCTTGGCGAAACGCTTCATAAGGCTTTAGGAATTCCGCACTTCGTTGCCTTTGCTCAAGGAATATCCAGAGCCAGATACTATCCAGGAGTTAGCAGAATACGTGTTAAGCTCATTGCTGATCCGAAAACACTTCGAGTCATGGGTGCGCAGATGTCGGGCGGTGAGGGAATCAAGGAAAGAGCAGACTTCCTTGCATTTACGATCAAACGTGGAGCCACACTGCATGACTATGCCTGGATGGAAAATGTTTATTCACCCCCAATCGGGGCACTGATGGAGCCGATTGCACTGGCGGCTCAGGCTGGATTAGCAGAGTTGGCAAAGAGAAGATACGAAGCTCCAGAATTTGCCGGCAAATAGAATAGAGGTAGCAAAATTGGCAGACAACAAATCTTTCAGTCAATGGTTAAGAAAAAATGCTGAAAAGTACCTGCTGGAGGCTGCGGCTGATGATCTAATAGCCCGCTATCCCGATCTTTGCGCAAAGCCTTACCGCGATGAAGGGCCTGGTCCCTTTTTTTGGAGGAAGGTATTCGTTCCACTTTATACTTCTATTCCCTGGAGCATACGTAAAAAGATTATCCTTCTTACTGCATACCCGGGTGGAAAACGCCCACACTGGAAGAGTTTTACTTAATTCCGATGCCATTAATTGCAGAATCCGTAGGTTATAAGGCCAAGAAGGCCCTACAGAATTCCCGAACAAAATCTAAGATACATAGCGTATTCGATCACGCCTTTTATATAGAAGTTAATGAAAACAAATTGATTAATGTCATAACGACTATATCGTACATGAGTTCAACCTCTGTTCTGATAAAGAATACAAGAATGAAGAGTTTTAAACTATTGAATATTAAAGAAGGTATGCAAGTTAGCGCAGACGATCGTCATATTGTGATCGGAGACAAGCTAGCAGCTATAAAACTTGATGGGTCCTCCACATATTCAAAACCCCCGGTCCCAAAAAAGGAATCATTAGGAAGTTTAGCTATGATAAGTTTGAATCTCAGGGTAGCTCGAGATGAAATATATAAATGCAGGAGCAGGGACGGTCTGGTCGATGTATTGGAAAAGGTGGAAACCACGGGCCCGCTCAACCTTTTTCTAAAACCTCAAGAGATCAACCTTTCAGAAAGAGCAAGGCCTTATATCGAAAGGCTAATGTGGGGCCTCCACTGGGGCGATTCCGAGATGGTATTATCGAATGCCCAGTTGCTTCTAGGATTAGGCCCGGGACTAACACCTTCATGTGATGACTTTTTAGCAGGTTTGCTAATGAGTTTAAACTTCGCGGGCAAAGTTATCTTAAAAGATATTAAGCAGGAAACGGAGTTTTATAAGATGATTTCTAACCAAATCTACAGGTCCGCAAAATCAAAAACAACTATATACAGCCTAAATAATTTAGAAGGTGCTTGTTATGGTGAAGGGCCTAATGCAGCTGTGGACTTAATGCTCAGTCTGCTAACAAAGGATGCAAATCAAGTTGCAAAGTGTACTCGGATGGTGCTAAAGATCGGAGAAACAACGGGCGCCGATATCGCAATTGGAGTTTACTATGGAATTCGTTATTTGATTTCGCGATTAGAAGGTATAGAAAGCTTTGATGAAACCGCTTAAGATCGCCCTATTTACATATTCAACCAAGCCAAGAGGAGGCGTCGTACATACTCTAAGATTGGCGGAGGAATTGACAAGTCTAAAACATGACGTTCATGTTTATACCCTATCCACCGGGAATGGCTTTTACAGAAATGTAGACTTTCCCCATACCCTTATACCTTGCCCGGTGGTCAACTATCCAAGCATTGATGAAAAGATAGAAAGCTATATCCGAATATATTACGAATATCTCTCGTCCATAAATGAACTTTACGACATCTACCACGCAGAGGATTGTATCTCAGCAAATGCACTATTGGAATTGCGTAATAATGGAGTTATCAAGTCGTTCGTAAGAACGGTCCATCACCTAGATGATTTCACTTCTCATTCCCTAATTGAGTGCCAGTCGAACAGTATATTGGAACCCGATCATGTGATGGTTGTTAGCAGATATTGGGAAAAGGAACTCCGTTCACTTTATTCCTTAAACCCTATACTTACTCAAAATGGCGTGGATGTGGGCAGGTTTTCACAACTTAAAGGAGACAAATATTCAAAAGAATCGGCAAAAGGTAAGTTTTCGGTTAATGGTTACAGGGTAATTTTGAGTATAGGTGGAATTGAACCGCGAAAGAATACCTTAACTACGCTCAGGGCGTTTAACATTGCAAAATCCCATTTTATGAAAAAGGGTGAGCGTTTGATATGGTTAATTGGAGGCGGAGAAACCCTCTTCGATTACAGGGCATATCGCGAGGAATTCTTTTCTCAAGTCGAGAGGCTAGGACTCAAAATGGATCAAGACATAAGGGTTCTTGGGAATATACCGGAAGTGAATATGCCAGACCTTTACGGCGCGGGAGATATTTTTGTATTTCCATCCCTGAAAGAAGGTTGGGGACTTGTCGTGCTTGAGGCCATGGCTTCAGGAGTTCCAGTCATCGCTTCCAATATTGCACCGCTGACCGAGTATCTAAAAGATAGTGAAAACGCAATCCTTATTCCTCCCATGGACCATGAGGCCCTGGCTCAAGAAATAATAAGTGTTTTGGAAGACGAAGATCTTCGAGAAAAACTAGCAACAAATGGACTGAGGACTGCCAAATCCTACAGCTGGCGGAGTACAGCGTTAATGCATTCGGAGTTTTATAATAGAATTCTAGAAGGTGTTATACCAGTTAAAAAAAACACATTGTAAATTTCTTCACTTGTATGCATAACTACCGAAATCACCCGCAGGGAATGGCGGCCAGCGACGTTGATTTCAGGTCTAAATCCCGACCGCCAATCCCGGTCGGGTGCAACAACTGGTTATGCCACCATTTGTGACCGTTTGAATTGTCTTTTCTAGTGACTGGCACACAACTTCCTTTGTTGATTTAAGGTCACCGGACAGCACTGGGCATTTATTTATTCTTCTTTTCCTTTTTCAGTTTTCGTTTTTCCTTTGGATTAAGCTGGGCCTTTTTCTGTTGTTCCCTTTTGCCTTTATCTTTTTTTCCCTTATCACCCATATCTGTTTCTCCTTGGTTGAAAATGACTTGCGCCCGACTGTAGCGCCGAAAACCCGTCTTCGGTTGTAGGGGTTAGCAGATGAGATCGATTGGCGTCACGCTCGCCAATTTCTCGGCTATCCCCAAGCACTACTTGACATGCGGTATGACTACTAAATAGCCTGCGAAAATGCAGCATAATTTCCTATATGGCAAGTTATACTGCAAATCTTTGATCAATCTAATGTTAAAACGAGTCTAGTTTCATGTCAAGATTTCACCCTATTTTTCACCTAGTTTTCTTCAACCAATTCACCGGATAACCTACCCGTTCATCCTGAGCTCTGTCGAGGATGTTAAGCCTTGTATCTTTCCGCACTCCCAACCTTCGATTAGACTCACGGCTTAGTGTGAACCGGTTTTTGAACACTTCAATCCTTACTACCGGGTTCGTCGTGGCACCGAATCTGAGCCATTTTCCTTCACCGGAGATTATACTTCAAACCGTCATAAATTAAATTGCACGAATAAATTCGTGCCTACAAACTTTTTATTTGTAGGCACAGACTTGTCTGTGCCATTGAGCACGTCCGACGAGACCATGAGGGACTGATGCCCTCATCAGTTAGGCTCTAACCCGACCTCACATCCCCCGAATCAAATGATCAAATTGTCAAATGATCTCATAATCAATCACGAGCCACCACGAACTGGAAGCACGAAGCGGTTGGGGACCTTACTGGTGATGATCAAGCCGCCAGTGGTGAAATCGACGCACCACGCGGCGTCCGGGCTGCTCGGGTACGTAGTAGACGACCAGTAGCGGCCTGTAACAATGTTCAAGAATGGGTGGCCAGTCGGCAACGCTGGATTAAAGTTTCCAAGATCAAGGAGGCTCGTCAACTGATTCCGATTCGGCAAATGCCAATCCCCTTCAGCGGAACCATCCATAAGGCCACATTCCCCGCTATTCAGAGTATTCGCATCTGCCAACGCGTCGGCCCAAAGCCTTGACCCAAAACAGTTCGCGTCCTTCAGCCAAATAAGCCCTGTCAGATTATCCGTCACCGTACCGTCACAGGACTCCTCTGCGTCGGTGCAGTCGCCATCGCTGTTCATGTCAACATTGGCCGTGAACCGCGGGTCCGGAGGTGCCACTCCTGCCCGCACTTCACCATCCTGGCCCTGAGCGCCGGCATCTGTACAGGGTATCTCATCAATTGGGGGAATCTCCCCCCTGGATCCCCAGCACGTCGTCTGACCCGTCTGTGGCACCGGAGCCTTACAAGAGTCCAACTCTGTACCCATTAGCCCCAAACTAAGCAATACAAACAACAAAAGAAATACCTTTTTCATGGTATTTACCTCCTGATTTTAATTGTTTTTTCAAAGCAACGCTGTGTGCATGGAATAATCCTCAATGGCCTGTATCAATACAGGGTAATCTTCCCTATGAATACCTTTGCTATAAAAGTTCCAAATGCTCATATGGTTAGATAATAGATAAAATGGTACCGGCTTGTCTATACAACTTTGGATGTATTTTGGTTGTACACGGATGTACAACCTTTTTACCCGTACAACGGGGTGACTCGGCCTAGTAAAATAGGGACTGAAACTGTTATTTATAAAGACAGCGTCTGCTGTACCTATTTTACATTGAGTTGGAAAGACTATCATCGCCAATGAAAGCTGGTGTCTCTCCTATTTTTCCGTTAGAGCACCCTTCGACTGGGTGATCGGAAATTGTTATTTAAATATTATGAACTTATTTTAAGCCGTTCATCCTGAGCTCTGTCGAAGGCGGGGAGGAATAACAACCTAACCTCAGTTAGTACCATTAAGCACAACCGACGAGACCATAAAATGTAGGGACTGATGCCATCATCAGTCCAAATCAAGCCCGTTCAGGAACCGGGAGCTACATTTTCTCATTCTTCGATCAAAATAGGGACTGAAACTATTATTTATAAAGACAGCGTCTGCTGTGCCTTTCTTACACTAAGAGAGAATATCATCCCCAATCAAAACTAGTGTCTGTTCCATTTTTCCTCGAGCCATAATTTAGGTTAGAATTAAGGGAATATCACCCAATTAATGGTATATTCGTGTTCATTCGTGGATAATAAGGTGTTCAGAGGTGAAGGTTTATGGAAGTTCAGGCTATTTGGAAGAAGAATTATCGGGTTGAAGTTAGGGCGAGGCAATTTAATGTTCCTATTGATGAGGCTCCCGAGTTCAATGGTGAAGACACCGGAATGATGCCGACTGAATTATTTCTCTGCTCTCTAGCTTCTTGTTATTGCCTTTCTCTCGTATACGTTGCTAAAAAAAAGCAAATGAAAATTGAAGACATGCGTGTAAATGTAATAGGCGAAAAGGACAAAAGAAATTTCATTTTTTCAAGACTTATAGTAGAGGTTGAGAGTTCATTGCCATCAGAGGATTTAGAAGATATCATCGATATTGCAATAAAATATTGCTATGTGAGCAATACTGTATCAAAATCATGCCCGATTGAGTATGTAGTAGTTTAGCCACGAATCAACGCTAATGGACAGGAATCAAGAATTAAGTGCAGGATACAGAATACAAGATGAACGACGCAGGACACAGCATGGATCATGGATCATGAATCGTGTATCATGCATCATTTTTAATGGAGGGGAAATATCTTGGCAATAAAGTTCAAAATCAAAAAAGGCTATTTTCAAGATGCACTGCGTTTGATGCGAATTTCCAAAAATCTAAGGGATATAGAAGGCGTAGAAAAGGCCGTTGCAGTAATGGCCACCGAAAAGGCAAAATTTGCACTCAAAGATGCCGGTCTGATGACCGCAGAAATAAACGATGCTAGTGGAAGTGATCTAGTAATCGTTGTCGAGGCCAAATCTGAAGAGATCGCAGAAGAAACATTGGACAGGATGGAAGAAATGATATCATCAGGTGGTCCACGGGCTGGGAAGCCGTCTTCTTCTAATATACTTAATGATGAAATTCAAGCTATAAATATTGGACTTGAAGCCTTCAAGGACGCATTAGAAGCACAGGGGGTAAAGGTGAAGCACGTCGATTGGCAGGTCCCCGCAAAAGGTGACATGAAGTTAATAAACATTCTGAAGAAGATGTATTGATGTAAGAACCACTACGGCACCAAGACACCACGTTCTTAATTATATTAAAACA
>DASWID010000164.1 GCA_036397855.1 Thermodesulfobacteriota bacterium
ATAGAAATTGAGTTAAGTCCATATGGAAGCCAGACCCCAAACTCTTCGGCAAAGGGTCGAAAAAACGCGGAGTCGAAGGATTGTTTCAGTACCTCTATGCTTTGGCGCCAAAATTAACATGTTTCCGCAAAGTATCTTTCCCTACGACCTAAATATAGATTGACAATCCATAGGGTCGAGGATACCCTAAATCACCTTTATACAGGGCACAAACGCTTAATAAATCTGTGTTCTCCTTGAGTTCAATTTTAAGATGTCTGGCTTTAACTTGGGTTACTATCACGAGAGAGGGAGCTAGGGCTACATCCGCGCTATGGACATTCCCGGCAGTGATTTTCTCTGCGATGCTGATTGCTTGGGCTGCGGAGTCCGCACAGTATCTCATTTCACAGGGCCTTTCACTGGCGATTCTCGCTTGGCTCCAGACACTCCCGGAGTTTGCTATAGAGGGTGTCATTGCATGGTCCGCAGGAAAGGATCCCAGCCAAATCCATCTTGTTACTGCTAACTTCACTGGTGCTATAAGGTTACTACCTGGTCTAGGCTGGCCGCTAATCTTTTTTACTGCCTTTATTTTTCACAAGTTGAAAACGGGAAAGAACCTAAACTGTATTGAGCTCGAAAAGGAGCACTGCGTTGAGGTTATGTCTCTTTTACCACCGATTATTTATTTTATTGTGATTTTTTTGAAAGAGACTTTCAGCGTTATTGATAGTCTGGTACTCATTGTTTTTTATTGTCTCTATCTATACTCATTGAATAGGATTCCACCGCAGGAAAGTGAAAGGATTGACGAGCTTGAACCCATTCCCAAAGCGATACTACGCTGTAGACCAGTTGTTAGAAATTCTATCATCATCGGGCTATTTATCACCGGCGGTGCCGGAATACTAATCGTTGCAGTGCCTTTTTTAGAGAGTATGCTGGCTCTTGCGCTCACTCTCGGTGTATCTGAGTTTGTTTTCGTTCAATGGGTTGCGCCCTTCCTATCGGAATTTCCCGAGAAGGTTAGCGCCTTCTATTGGGCAAGGCGGGTGAAAAAGGCGCCTGTCGCCCTGATGAATATGGTATCATCAAATATAAACGAATGGACGATGCTTGCGGCAATGATACCCATTATTTTCAGCTTTAGTTCCGGGGGCATATCCGCAATTCACTTTGATCAGTTTCAGCTCGTGGAAATCCTTCTAACAATCGTTCAATCCCTTTTAGCTTTTCTACTTCTCATAAACATGAGATTTAGCTGGTACGAAGCCGTGGTGCTCTTCGTTCTCTGGGCAATTCAACTTATAGTCCCATCTATCAGGGAAGAGATTATATTTGTCTACATTGCATGGATAGGGTTTTGTCTTCTTCAGATAATATCAGGGTCGAGAAAGCCACAGGCTTTTAGGGATTTCACGGGAGTTTTGAGAAGCTACATTCTCGTCGCAAAACCGTCGTCACAGATAAATCCTCAGGAGAAAAAATAAAGAACTTGTTACATGAGTGGTGGAGTGAGATAGATCTCGACTTTTGCGTTCTATTAAACGATCTTACAGGAGTCGCAATGCCATTAAGGACTCCCGGGGCAATCCTTCTGTTAACTAATTTAGCATTAGACTCAAATTATCGATGCAATTCCTTAAAGCAATAAATAGATCTTGAAAGCCAATTCATATATAAGAAATACAGACTTGGGAAGAAGCTTATTTTATTATTTCTTTTTCAACTCGCTCAATATATTTTTCTCCATGCCTTCTCTACCACTAAAACTCTGAAGAGGTATCACCTTCCACTCCATTCCGCCCCATATTGGTAATGACCTTAACAGCTGGTCAACCTCCTCATTTGATGAAGCCTCTACGATGAATACAAACGCTCTTTGTCCTACTGGGAGTCCGCCTGTGATTTTTCCCTCTTTTTCCCATTTAGCGAGTTGATCGAGCGACGGAAGAACTACATTTTCGAGTAGTTGAACCATGTCTGCGGATGAAAGTGAAACCGGACCGGATGATCCCTTTACCAGGTATTTTGTGCCAGCCGCATGAGAAACCAATGGGGATAGAAACATTAACGAAGCTACAAACGCCGAAATTATATAGATCGATCTAAACATCATTGAAACCCTCCTAAAGAAATTTATTTTGAATTTTCACATTATAACTCTAAGTACGTATTTCAGGCAAATTTTTGATAGATGTTGAGTTAAATCAATATGCATGCCAGGCCCCCAAGTTCCTCTTATCTCCAATCTTCAAGAATATCGCTGGTAAAGAAATCTAACTACATTAGGTACTATTATTATCGCGATTACAGCAAGGATAAATATGCTGAAATTATTTTTGACAAAAGGTATGTTTCCAAACAAATAACCTCCTAATAAAAAAGCCGGACTCCAGATCATTATGCCTATGAAGTTATAGATCCCGAATTCCCTGTATCGTATTCGGCTGATCCCTGCGACAAATGGCGCAAGCGAACGGAACATCGGAATGAATCTGGCAAAAACAAACGTTTTCGGTCCGTGTTCATCCAAAAATAAACGAGTGTGCTCTAAGTATCTTTTATAAGACGAAAGAAATGAGCCCTCACCGAATAATTTAATCCCTGTGAGTCGGCCTATCAGAAAGCTTGAGTTATCACCCAGGATCGCTGCAATACCCATGAGAATAATTAACAACTTAACATCTAGAGAGCCTAAAGCTGCAAATGTACCAGCGGTGAAGAGAAGTACATCACCTGGGAGAAAATTTGTAACTACGAATGCTGTTTCACTAAAAATTATGAGAAAAATAATAAGGTACGTCCATACACCGTAATCCTGAATAATCGGCCCTAGATATTTATCGATATGTAGTATTATATCCAGTAAATCTCTTTGGGATTCCATTTTTAGTTAATTATTAGATTGGACAAAATGGTATCAAGAAATATTTATAGTTCAAGGAGCCCTAAAATGGGTGCAACCCTTTTTTCTTTTAGCATAATAAATGTTGAACGACGTCCTTATTGCTACAGCCGGCTTGATATACAAAATAATCAAATAAACAAATCCTGACCCCCAGATTTTGTAAGGGAATTGGGAAAAAGGCTAAGGATTAAGGACTACCTTAATTGCGCCATTCTTTCTTCTGTCCATTAGCTCGTAACCATTTCCTGTCTGGCTGAGGGGAAGCCTGTGAGATATCACCAGGGTAGGATCAATTTTCCCATTCTCTATAAGTGGCATGAGTTTAGAAATGTAGTTTTTTGCGGGGCAGACTCCTCCCCTTAATGTGAGGTCTTTCAAATAGAAGTCCAGCATTGAAACTTCGACTGGCTCGGAATAGAAACCAATAAAACCTATATTGCCACCCGGTTTTACAATCTGAATCGCTGTGGTTAGGGTTTCTCCTCCACCTACGCACTCTAGCACTGCATCAACGCCCCTTCCATCTGTTAATTCTTTTATCCTTTCACTGAGATCTTCTTTGCTTGAATTGATTGGGATATCGCAACCCATTTTCTTTGCGATCTTTAGTCGGTCATTATGATGACCAACAGTAATTACCAAAGCAGGTCCAAAAAGTTTAGCCGATGCTGTGGCGAACAGCCCAAGAGGACCGTCACCTAAAACAGCGACAGTGTATCCAGGCCTAATATCAGCATACTCAGCGCACGAATAACCTGTGGAAAATATATCACCGAGGAATATCGCCTGCTCATCGCTCAAGCCATCAGAAACCTTCTCAAGTGTCGCATCCGCGAAGGGAACTCTCACATATTCCGCCTGTCCGCCCCAGAGGTTTCCGAAGCCTTTGCCAAACCCAAAGCAGCCTCCACCACCAACGCATGAGGTGGGAAGGTTTCGCTTGCAAAAATAGCATGTCCCACAGCTATCCCAGAAAGGAGCTACGACACGATCCCCTTTCTTAAAGAGTCTTACCCCTTTCCCAACCTCTTCGATGAGGCCCATAAATTCGTGCCCGACTACAAAACCCTCATCCATTGGTATTCTTCCCCGATAGAAATGAAGGTCAGAACCGCACACCGCACTCATTGTAACCCTTAGAATTACATCCATCGAATTCTTGATTTTTGGGTCCGGAACATTCTCTACCCTTATGTCTCTTGCGCCATGGTATACCGCAGCTTTCATCTAATTGTTCCTCCTGTTTAATGGGACTTGGGGAATTTGAGTAATCTTAGGGGACTCGCAAAACCTTGTCAAGCCCATAAATGGTAACAATATTTATTGTTTAAGGAGAAGAAAAAATATAAACCAATCGATTTCAAAAAAGAGAAACGATCTTAAACTTTGCTTATTCATTCACAATGTGTCAGTTACTAACTAACTACATGCGAAACGTATTTATAAAAACAAGTATCTGTCGCCATTAATTTTAAAATAGCATCAAACGTGATACATTGGGATAAACTTACATATAAAGGTTTGCTTTCGCTTTTGTATTTTGATACAAAATGATTTAAGTCTATATTGAATCCAACCCGAAAAATCTTTTACAATGTTAAAATAAATTGAGGGTGGCTTGTGATTATTTGTCAATTGTGGAGATAAGGCCCCCAAGTTTTTCTAATGTGCCAAAATTAGAATTAAATTATTAGACGTATCCATGAAATTACAACGCGTAGAATGCCATTCAGGTTATAAAGCTAATGAGCGTCCCTTGAGCTTCAGGCTTGATGATAGAAATTTTGCCGTCAAGGAGCTGATTGACCAATGGTATGGTATTGACTATTCCTACTTCAAACTAAGAGCTGATGATGACAATATTTACATTCTGAAGTATGATGAGCACAAAGACGAATGGAGCTTAGAGTTCTTCAAAGCAAAGGAGAAAACTTAGAAACCTAATTCCTCAATAGCCAACTGGTTCAATATCGCGGACAACAGCCCTTATTTAGTTAAGTTGACAAATAATTAAGAACAGAGGTGTTAATCATCAATTCGGAAACTAAACCTTCGGTAGAAGATGTATATGCTTTATTGTCAAACGAAATGCTAGAGCAGGCGGTTGAGCGCGGGAGGGAAATAAGTGAAGACCCAAAAGAAGTTACAGAAGAGCTTAGGGCAAAGTACGGGGAGGTATGGGCTTGGAAATATAGTATTTTCTACTATTACTATTTCAAACTCGGTTCAGAAATGCTGATAGGGTAGTACAAATAACATAAGCCACGGTGTACGATCGATCGAATTCTGGGGATCTTATGTCGAAAGACCGTTGTCAATATACTCTTTATATAATATCGTAAAGTGAAATAGCGGGATAAACTGGTACAAAAACGGATATGTGCTGTGATTATTTATAAATTGTTGAGACACGACCCTGAAGTTACTTTAATTTAATCGCCGCCCGAGGCGTTTACATGATATGAAACCTTCTCCCAGGTTTCGTAGAGAAGTTTTATTCTGTCGTTTAGTTCGCTGAATTCTTGTGCTGCTTCTTCCGAGCCCTTCATATCTTTGAAATTTCGAGCATCGGCTAGGAATTCTTCCAGCTCCTGTCTCCTCTTCTCGGAGTTATGAATTGTCTCTTCAAGCGCATCGAGTGCCGCTTTGAGCTGTTTTAAGGAGAGCTCACGCCAGTTTTCCATATTCTCAATCCCACGCTCC
>DASWID010000165.1 GCA_036397855.1 Thermodesulfobacteriota bacterium
ATTTGCTCCCTGAATGTTCAGGACCGAAGGACGGGGACGATCGGTGGGTAATTCAAGTACAGGGAGTAGACCTGTGAGCTTTTGCTTCCAATATGAAAGAAGTTTTTCAAGAAACTCGCCCTGTAGCCATTGTCTCTGCCAGACAGCGAAGTCGACGTACTGTATCGGTAGCTCTGGTAGCGGCGAGGCTTTCCCAGAAGAAAATGCTTCATAGAGAGTTGCCATCTCGCGAAGGAGAATGCTAGTGGACCATACATCGAAGACAATGTAATGTATTGTCATCATTAGAACGTGGTCCCTCTCACCCAACCGAAGCAACACATAACGAATCAAAGGGCCCAGAGTTAAATCGAAAGGTTGATATGCCTGCTGTTTGGCTATACGTTGGATTTCCGCTTCTCTCTCACTCTCTGTATTTTTACTAAGGTCTATCAGACGCAAGCTCAATTCCATGGCTGGATGAATAACTTGTATCGGTTGTCCGTCTGATTGGGTAAATGAGGTGCGTAATACTTCATGGCGACGAAGAATTTCGTTTATTGTCTGCTCCAGTACGTTGTTATTTAATTGACCCTTGAGGCGAAAAGCTCCAGTTTCATTATAGGTGGTATCGTCGGGGTTCAATTGATGTATAAACCACCACCCCTGTTGTGAAAAAGACAAGGGAAAGATGTTAGACTTTCTACTTTGGGGAAGTATTTGTAATGTTGAAACATCTGCACCCTCTTTACGGAGTGACTGGCTAGAATACTTACGCTTTTCCGGTGAGAGAGGGGTTATATGTTTATAAGCGTCTGTCATTTTAAGTTGTTCGCTCAATTTGTAAGCAAGGAATGTGATAACAATGTTTCCATTTTTTTATTTGAGCCTCTTAAAGCTAATTATCAAACAGTAGAGAAAAATATCAGCGTCTATCGTCTTAGCAAACGAAACGATATCAAATTATTTAACCTGTGTCTAACCCATACTGAAGGACGAAAAGGGGCCATTCTTTCATGTCATAAAATGATGACTTTAAACTCTACTCATAATAACAAAAAGTATGTCAATTCTCAACAGCAGATACATATTCAACTGCCATTTAAAAATTAAAAGTGAACCGTTTTTACTAGATTCAAAGATCAGAAGTGAACACTTTAAGAAGTGATAATCTAAAGCCGAAAAAGGAAGTTTTAGATTAGGGCGAAGATACACAAGAGATTCACCGATTCTCAAGTCAAAGCGCTTTTTGAGCGTTACTTGAAAAAAGCAGTTTAAAGAGAGAAGATTTTTTGCGTTAATAAAGTTTTATCGTAAAAGCCCTAATAAATTCTCAGTCGACTACACAAGGCATACCAAAACCAGAGTAATATTCAGGGATTCTTTTTGGAGAAGGCATCATAAACCAAGCGATGATGCAGATCCACAGTGGAAACAAGTCCTCGAGGATTGTAATGTTCAAGTGATACGCTCTCTAAGCCCATAGGCCAGGGGCAATATTGAACGTCCTTATGGTTGGCTTCAAGATAGACTGGTGAGAACATGTGTAAGGGAGAATAGTACTGATATAAGAATAGGGCAAAAGTACTCGATCAGGAACTAAATAGATATAATTACCGTCAGGTGCATTCAACAACCAAAGAGGTTACTTATTTCAGATTTAAAAGGGCATTGGAGGAGAAGAAGTCCCTCTTTAGAGAGTTTAAGATAAGACCACCTTATCAATCTGAAAAAGACCTCTCCTGTCTGAGAGTTAATAGGACTATAGATGCTTACAGAAGAATCTCAATCAACAACCCAGTGCTCAGAGTTAATGGATCTACACCAAGACAAATTGTAAATCTTCGTATTTACCCCCCTGAGTAATCGAATATCTGAGATTAGATTCTGGAGCAATGACAAACTTATTGGCGTTAAACGGATTAAAAATAGTGACTTGGGCATTGTGCACTTTTAAAATTTAGCTAACTAACGAAATTAGACTAATAACCTACTTGACCCAAAATAGGACAGGATTGAGATATTTCAATGAAGTCTAGAATCAAACATTTATAAGCTATATGGTAGTCTAAATATGAAACATTGAATATCGAGACGAGAGGATTTCATAATCCAAAAATCTATAACACTTAAATAATGGACAAACCTGAAAATTTGAAATTAAATCAGATCGTTTTCCCCAAGATCGGTAAAATTTATTATAGTTCCCAGAAAAGGGAATTAATATTTATTTACAAAGAGATATTTGAAAACAGAGAATATATACAACATGGGATTGAATTAAAACCAGGTAACATTGTTTTCGATATTGGAGCTCATAATGGATTGTTCACTCTTTTTGTAAACAAGGAATGTGATAACGATGTTACCATTTTTGCATTTGAGCCCCTTAAATCTAATTATCAAATATTAGAGAAGAATCTAAGCCTCTATGGTCTTAATAAACGAAACAATATCAAATTATTTAACCTCGGTCTAACCCATACTGAAGGACCAAAAGAAGCCACTTTTTCTTATTCCAAAAGATGGACCGGCACAGCTACAATGAAGTCTGATTTTTTACAAGAAAAGATTATGCTGGCTAAAAGGAACCCAGATCTTATTATGAAATTAGTAAAACAAAAACATCCAATCATGTATATCCTGTCTTTGCCATTATCCCCTATTCGATCTTGGATAATTAGCAAATTTGCTGATTTTCATATAAGTAGAATGTTTCAAGTTCAATGTAAGCTAACCACACTATCTAATATCTGTCGTGAATATTCTATTCCCCGTATAGATCTTTTAAAGATTGATGTGGAAGGTGCTGAATTGGATGTACTTCGTGGAATAGAGGAAGAAGATTGGCCTAGGATAAAGCAAATTGTAATGGAGATACATTATGTGGAAAATCTGCGCGATGAAATTAAGAAATTACTTCATAGTAAAGGTTTCAATAGAATTGAGGTTGTCGAGGCCGAATGGTCAAAGATTAGTATGAGTGAGTATATATTTTACATGTATGCCAGACGTTAAGCCATATTTCTATACTTTCTATCTAACAATAGACGAATGGCTCAATGATCCCCCTTGAGCTTTACTTAGCTTCAGCGCCAAATTGAGTCATGACGACAATCCCTAGTCAGCGACTATTCATCACTAACTAAATTTCCTGTGTTACTGCGTTAATCGATTCCTCTTTCACCAAGGATCCATAATACAACATAACATAAATATGCCTCTATACTTTTCGATAATAGGCAATATGAGCTATTCTTCGGAGGCAATTACCCAATTATCTGTTACTAACCAGCCTCGTTACACTGCTTAGCCTTAACGAAATTACTAAAGTGATTTGCTTACACTCCCTTCCGAATGGACAGCTTCTGCCGAAGCAATGGTCAATCATCAATATGTAAATCTAATAGCTTAAAAACAATTGCTTCTTAATTAAGCATTTCTATACAGATGAAAGATAACAATGAATAAGTTCAACCGCTCTGGCTATGCCATCTTCAGATCGAATACGTTCACCAAGCACGGCTGCTCGTCTACGAATTTCCTTAGCATGGATTGCATCTGTGATTGCATTCTCTAACCTCTCTACTGACAGCCGCTTAAATGGAATAGGTTGAGTACCAGCTCCCAAAAGCTCTCTGCTTTGTATAGCAATTTGGTGTTAACCCAAGTAGGGGTCGTATTTCCAGTAAGCAAAGTAAATTGCGAGCTTGTTTGATATGGACCTTCGCTCTTGCTTAACTTCTTCTAATAATGGTACAGTCCGCGGCTCAATGAATGCTTTATAATCGAGAGTAGAGCGCTGTTCCAATCCAATAAACCGCAAGATCTTATCTACATTTGTCTTAGGGTCTTTACAGATGTCTTCGAATCGGAGCGATATGAAATCCGTTTTAGGCAAGGAGCCAACATTCTGCAAAAAGTAGTTTGACGAATGAACAAAACCTCTAGTGACTGACCACAGCGCCAGGCCAATTTTTGAGGAAACCAGCAGGCGTGCTCCTTGGAGTATCAATGGATTGTGGCAGAGCCTTGCGAAACGTCGGTCGATGAGGGCGCCGTATTTGCTCTTTGTATCCAGCGCAGTACGGATGGATCTCAATTGTGAATTGATTACATGTAACGGATGTCTGTGAATAAAAATGAACTTAGCTTCCGGTAAAGCGGCTTTAACGTACTTGAAGTTTGGATAATCGTATGGATTCTTAAGCAACAATGGTCTGGCTCGAGCCGAAACGAATTGAACCTTTTTGCACAGCTCAAGGAAAACATGCAGATTCCGAGGATTTAGTCGTTGACTATACCCAGCATTCACCAGGATGTATCCATACTCTTCCAGCATATCTGGACTAACTGCTACATTGTCAATGATGCGATCTTTCAAACCCATCGATTTGAAGAGTTCGGATAACTCCCTTTTGGCGTGATCCTCAGTCCGATTCACATGGTTAAACAGGATCTCATCATACTTGATAATATGATACGAAGTTAAGAAGTTAAAGCACTCAGTTGCCACCAACAACTTGTACAACAAGGTTGTCCCTGACCGATGAGTGCCCATGATAAAGATAGGCTGAAAGTCAATATCCTGCAGCAAAGAAAGGTACTGCTCATCCTGGGATGGTCCTCTACGAAAAAATTGCATATTCACTTTTCATCGACCTGTCATGGAAGGAAATGATTCTTAATAGTGGACAATCCTGATGTTAACTGTTTATAAAGCAGAAGCTTTAAGGGCCCCTATTTAAACCGTATAAATTGTATCAAGTAACTGACATTGTCAAAGATGTATGGTCAAAATTTATATAAACTCCACCAGTCATCGAGATCCTTTTATCGGAGCAAACTGCGAGAAAAGCCTAGATGATCAACCCCTGTTTAAGCTTATTAATTGATTAATAGGCATATTCTTGTTATCGAGACGAAAAAAGATGTTTTTGAATAACTTCGACGGCCCATGTCATACCATCTTCAGATCGAATTCGTTCGCCCAGCACGGCTGCTCGTCTACGTATTTCCTTATTATGGATTACATCTGTGATTGCATTCTCTAACCTCTCTACTGATAGCAGCTTTAGTGGAATGGGATCAGGACCTACTCCTAAACTGGCCACTCGCCGTCCCCAAAATGGCTGGTCACCGTAAATCGGAACGACTATGGATGCTATACCGGCTCGCAAGCCAGAAGCCGTTGTCCCCGCGCCACCATGATGTATAACAGCAGCCATCTGCGGAAATAGCCAGTCATGAGGAACAGACTCAACTTGGAACACATTGTCGGGTAAATCCGTTTCCCCAAGACCCCCCCAACCAGCTGCGATTACCCCACGTTGCTTTGTGCGCTCCAAAGCCCTCAATATTATATCCATTATTCCTTCCGGATTGCGGATAATCATGCTACCGAAGCCAATATAAACCGGCGGTGGTCCAGAGGACAGGAAATCAACCAGATCTGCAGGAGGTTGCCAATTGGGAGACCTATCGAGAAACAAGTAGCCTGTTATGTGAATAAGATGATCCCAGTCTGGTGGTTTGGGTACGACGCTAGGACTAAAAGCATAAATCAAAATTTTTTGTACCCTGCGCAGCTGCTTGACCTCTTTGAAGTAATTAACACTAAGTGGTTGTAAGTTTAATTGTTCTACACGCCATTGATTTATCCAAGTGCGGAAAGGTAACCAGGCTAATATGGTGATTATGTCATCTAAAATCCATGTTAATCGGTTGAGTGTACCGCCCAAATTGAACTTAGTCGGAATTAATTTAGAGGGAAATTCACGAGTTGGTGTCATGGGACAAAAAAGTGCTGGGATCGATGGGACATTCAGCCTTTCAGAAATGTGGGGAGCAAAATAGGCACCAGCAAGTGAACAAACAATAGCCTCAGCTGATTGACAAGCTTCCCAACAACCAGGACCCACCTGTTGAATCATCATCTTTATGAGGCCCTCGGCTTCCCGCCACAAGCGCAAAGGATTTTTACCAATTTCAAAGGCTGCTAATTCAGTCGCTTTCTCATGAAGCTCTTTAATATTACTCTTTATTAAGAAAGGCTCTAGCTGGTAATGACTGACAAAATTTCCAAATAGGGAGTCGGTTGCGATACACACTTCATGGCCGGCTTCCCGCAACCTGAGCCCTAGCGCAATTAGGGGTCGAACATCACCTGTAGTACCAATAGCCAAAATAGTAATCTTCATATTTGATTTTTATTTCTGATGTACGCGAAGATGCTCATTTCTCTAAGAATTTACGTATGAATGATTGTAAGGTAAAGAGCAATCTAAAATCATCATTTATCGTTCTATATTCGTAAGCCGTTTTTTATGTGATCAATTTGTATCAGTCACTGCGCCTTCTGAAGCAGAGCTTACGAGCTTCGCGTATTTCGCGAGTACACCCCTCGTCACCTTAGGTTTTGGTTTTTTCCAAACTGCCAATCTCTTTTTGATCTCACTCCCAGGTAAATTGAGATTGATCTCTCTTTTATGGGCATCTATGGTGATTGTATCGCCATTTTTCACAATCGCGATGACTCCCCCATCATATGCCTCCGGAGTAATATGACCCACTACAAAACCATGGGTGCCGCCAGAAAACCTCCCATCCGTTATAAGGGCAACATCGTTACCCAAGCCCTTACCCATAACTGCTGAGGTCGGGGCCAACATCTCTCTCATACCGGGACCCCCCTTAGGTCCCTCAAAACGAATTACGATCACATGTCCTTTCTTTACCTTTCCGGAAAGTATTGCTCTCAGACATTCCTCTTCAGAGTTGAACACTATAGCTTTTCCCCTGAATGAGTGACCTTCTTTCCCTGTAATCTTTGCCACACCCCCTTCTGGCGCCAGATTTCCCCTGAGAATTACTATGTGGCTTTCCTTCTTAATGGGGTTTTCAAAGGAATGTACGATCTCTTGTCCTTCGCGATAGCCTTCCTGGTCTCTCAGGTTTTCTTTAACTGTCCTGCCTGTTACGGTCATGCAATCACCATTTAGCAGACCTCTGTCAAGGAGCATCTTCATTAAGGGTCTTAAGCCACCTATCTTACAGAAATCTGCCATCATAAATCTTCCACTAGGTTTAAGGTCGGCAATAACAGGGACCTTTTTCCCAATTCGATTGAAATCATCGATCGTGAGCTTAACGCCCATCGCATTTGCCATTGCTAAAATATGCAAAACAGCGTTTGTAGATCCA
>DASWID010000166.1 GCA_036397855.1 Thermodesulfobacteriota bacterium
CGTTGATAATTTCTTGTTCTGCTAGTTTTTTGGACTTTCCATAATACGAGTTTGGTTCTTCTGGATAGGGACAGCTTTCATCAATTCCCTCTAAAGGCTTTCGATCGACTAGTACGGATTCAGAGCTAATATAGATAAAGCGTTTGGGTGCAGTTCTTTTAGAACGACACAAAAAATTCAAAATACTATGCAACATCCTTTATCATAGGGTCTATGTATTGTGGCTCATGGTTACGTTGCAACGATTTGACTTTATAGAAATCCAAATACGCATCGATATCTCCACTAGACTGCAATGAACGTAACTTCAATACTGCTTCGGCACCTTCTAACCCCCAACGTGCACCTGTAATATCCATTCGGTCATTTATCAAATGCCGACATGTACCTTCAATTACACCTGTAGCAATCGGTAAACCTGCAGCTAAATACTCCTCATATTTCAACATCTCTTTATATTTGAGCAGGTAGTCCGCACACTTATCTACCGCTTTACGTTTCTCGATAGAAAGTCCCCTTAATGTTGCGCTTCGGCGCATCCCTCCTGCTACATGGCTCGCATTACCTTTAAGAATTTGCAACGCTCTGTATCCTACCCATTCTTCAGCTGAATCACTACCTGCTTTATAAAAACAATAGGCCGCTTTCCAGAGGTATTCGAGAACATGAATAAAATCGAGGATGAGTAAAACCGCTACATTATACCGCTTCATACTTGACCGTATGTTTTTCAATTGATCATTATGTCCATCAATTAGCATCACCCACTCTCGCCGTTTCTCTGGATCGCGGCTTAATGCTTCCTCAAATATTTCATCCGTTACTACATTATGGTCACGTTCCACACTCGCCCAAACCCGCTTGTTTCTGGCTCTTGCTCTTGGTTTTACTCTTGCTTTTTCCTCAGATTTCTCTACTCCCATAATTTCCTCTGGAGTACGATAATTTCGTTCAATGCTATACACTGCACCCACCATCGCCATACGTTTACGATTGCGTTTTTCCCCTTTATTAAGACGAGCCTTGCGTTTGGTACTTTTCTTCTCTGCGGCCTTCCGTGTGGCCTCACGAAGACTTTCTTGACGCATCACTATCCCCTTAGCGTCTTCACTCATGATTAGGGGGTCGGAACTCTCTTCAAAACTATTCGACGGTTGATTCTCATAAAACTTGACAAAATCCTGACTGATTTCCGTAGTAATTTCTTCAATCTGACGCTTGGGAACCTTTCCTCCTGTAGTTTGTTTAATACTTTCTACTGCTGCATCAAACGAATTTTTCGATACTTCCTGAGCTACTCGTTGACGTAATCCATGGGAATATTTGTCTTTTGGAAGATTTAGTTCCGCATCCATAGGGAAGACACTGCTCTTGCCACGCATATTATATCCTATGCGTCTGACCTTGACTTGGCCAAACAAGCTCATTAGACTGCGTTCGCAATTTTCTCGAATATGGGTAAGTTTGTCACCATTGCTTCCTTTCATCTCTTTCTGCTTTTGCTCCTGTGCTGATCGTAAATCTAAATGTGCTTGCAACAAACGCCTGAGTATTTCGTTACCTTCGCGTGAAATGATTTGCTCGACATCTCCGTGTTCCATTTCTATGGTCTGTTCTGATTGGAGTTCGTTGACGAGATGAATGAAATGTTCTTTAGCAGAGGAGAATTCTTTCAAATCTTGGTTAATATTGTATACTTGTTTCATGAGGGCACCTTCTTTTTCCTATGTATGTTATTTGATCATTCATACATACTCTAATTTGCCCTCTTTTTCAATACATACTTTTTATAACCTCTTGTTATTTAATATTATATCGTCGTTTTAAAAGAACTGCACCCATCGGATATTGCATGGATCAATAGTTCTTCTTCAGTTGTTGAGTCTATAAACCTCCCGGTTGAATTGTAGTAAAAAAAAGCATGCATTAGTTCATGAAAGACTGTGATAGACCCATCTTTTGGGTAATATACAGGGCATTTTTTAACTTCCTTTTTTGGGAATGGTACAGTAACCTCGTTACGGTATTCA
>DASWID010000167.1 GCA_036397855.1 Thermodesulfobacteriota bacterium
GTAATATTACAATAACTAACTATGTCCATAAGTTCCGGAGGAAATAAATGGCTAAGTCACAGAGAAAATACGGCCTTTTCATTAACGGCAAAGAAGTCGATTCGGTGAGCGGTAAGACATTTATCAGAGAAAATCCAGCCACTGAAGAACCGCTTGCCGAGATCGCCGAGGCACAGAAGGAAGATGTTGAGAAAGCTGTAAAGGCCGCAAAACATGCCTTTGAGAAATGGTCTCATGTACCTCCGAGGGAGCGCGCAAAGTTTATTTCTCGCCTAGCAGAAGCGCTAGATAAGCATAAGGACCAAATAGCAATGACAAATACCCTCGAGACGGGGAAGCCCATTCGGGAAAGCCGTATTGTAGAGGTTGCAAATTCCGTTAGAACGCTTGAGTATTATGCTGGAGCCGCCAGCAAACTGAACGGTGAAAGCATGGTGGTTTCAGATGATCAACTTACCATCACACTTAAGGAACCCGTAGGAGTTGCCGCTCACATTATTCCCTGGAATTTCCCTCTTCTCCTCTCATTCTGGAAAATAGGAGCCGCGCTTGCCGCTGGATGCACGATCGTTTTGAAGCCAGCAACCGATACCTCGTGTGGCATCATGGAATTCGCCCGGATAACAGCGGAAGTGGGATTACCGGAGGGCGTTTTCAATGTAATACCTGGAAAGGGAAGTGTAGCGGGTCAGGCATTGATTGAGCATCCGGATATAAGTAAGATCGCCTTTACGGGCTCTACTGAAGTAGGCAAAGGCGTAATGCATACCGCCTCTCAGCGTATAAAAAGGGTTTCACTCGAACTGGGGGGCAAGGCTCCCTGCATAGTTTTCAATGATGCAGAAATAGAAGAAGCAGTTGAAGCAAATCTTAGGGGTGGTTTCTTCAACCAGGGCGAGAATTGCACGGCTGTTACCAGGCTCCTCCTTCATGAAGACATCTATGACAATTTTCTCTCGCAGTACATTGAAAGAGTAAAGAAGATTCGCATGGGGGATCCCACAGAAGAGGAAACTGAAATGGGCTCTCTGGTTTCCAGAGCACAATTCGAGTCAGTGAAATCATACTTTGAAAAGGGGGTTGAAGAGGGAGCGAAGGTTCTTGTCGGAGGAGGTCGTCCAAAGCGATTTTCAAAAGGTTACTTCTTCGAACCGACAGTTCTGGCAGATGTGAAACCCTCAGCTACAGTTGCGTGCGATGAGATTTTCGGACCAATAGTCGCCGTTATGCCATTTAAGACCGAAGAAGAGGCAATAGAAATAGCAAACGACACAATTTACGGGCTTGCAGGAGGAATCTGGACTCAGAACTTAAAACGAGCGTTGAGGATGGCAAGGGCTGTTAAAGCAGGCTATCTTTGGGTCAATACCTATGGAGGAATTATCCCTGAGACACCATATGGGGGATTCAAACAGAGCGGTATTGGGAAAGAGCTGGGAACTGAGGGTCTCGATATGTACCTTGAGACAAAAGCCGTAAACATATTCATCGGAGATAAGATGCCGAGATGGTATAGGGGTTGATCAATTATTCACCTTTATAAATCAGTACGGGCACTTCGACAGGCTCAGCGTGAACGGCTGTTGCTAGCCATTCACGGATAGGGGGGTTTTCCAACCCCGCATGAACACCCAGCCTGTCCTCAGTCTCAGAAATAAAAATTTATTTATCATCACCCCTCTCGTATTCACCCCAAAATGAATTGAGGGAGGTGGCAATGTTAGAAGGCGGAAACTTCTGTGATATCTTTATGATTGTTTTACCAATCAACCATTAAACTAATGAGACACTATTTTAAAGATAAACGTAAAATCTTTTACATAATCCTTAGAGCATGTTTAGTTGTGATCTTGTTATTCTTGTTACTATGGGGGGAATCTCTTTATCGCACTGCATACATAATTTCGCATGTTGTACCTGGGGTGCCCAAGTGGTTTGAGCTGGGCAAATATGATATTCAGTTTGACGAATTCGAATTTAAACGACAGATTGGAACCAATGATCTTAATAAAGTCGATTACACAACACAGATGGTTGACATCCACCGACCTAAAGGTCCTCAGAAATCATCATTCGTTATACTGTTTCCCGGATTTACAGATAAAGGATCAAAGGACCCTAAACTCGTTAATTTCGCAGAGGCATTAGCCGCAGCAGGTATTGGAGTTGTCATTCCTCAATCTTTTACAATCCGCAACAGCGTTTTTACAACAAATGACATTGATCGTATAAAGCACACTTTCACATTTTTACAAGGTGAAACCTATGTAGCAAAAAAAAGGATAGGAATAATTGGTTTTTCTGTAGCGGGTTCTTATGTTCTCAGAGCTACATCTTCGCTCGGAAGTGAACCTCTTTTTATTCTCTCATTAGGAGCCTACTATAGTCTGAGTGACCTCATTGTCTCTATTGTTACTGAAAAAGCGGTCTATGACGGTCATGAACGAAGTTGGAAACCAAATCCATTCCCAAAAAAACTTTTGCGAGACTATCTGAATAAGCAAATTGGCACCGAGAAGGCAGAAGAAGTCTTTACAGATAATGGAATTACCCTTGAGGAATTGAGTCGGGATAATAAGAAATTTACAGAAAAACTTGATGAACTTTCCCCGTATCCAATCTTATCGGAAATAAAAACCACTGTATTCTTAATGCATGACAAAAACGACGGTAACACACCGGTTGAAGATGCCCGAAAAATTCGTGATGCTTTGCCAGAGAATATTCCGGTTTACTACACGGAACTATCGATAATGAATCACATAACACCAAATACATTTCTAAGTTTCGATTTCATAAAGTTATTCCGGCATGTTTTAAGTATTGTGAGGTTGCTTGTCTAATACGAAATAACACCCCCATCTTTATTCTTCCCCCGTCAAGGGGGAAGAGAAATGTTAGGAGCAAATCGGTAATATAGGTTACAACGGCGTACCATAATAATCTTGGCAGGATAGTTTAGTCCCAGACAGACCATAGATTTCGAAAAGAGATGTATAAAAAAACATGACTGACCCCGAACAATCTCCGAAACAATAACGAAAGGTGATCAACTCATGGGTAATGTATGATTGGGCTAATTCTGCGTTTGCCACAACTGTTATGGCCGCAATTCTTCCGGTCTATTACAGTAAGGTCGCCGGAGCAATACTATTGAGCAGAGTCGATGTTAAGCGAGGCATACATAGAGCCCGGGAGGAAGATATGAATGCAAAGATTTTATTGAGTGAGAATTGAATATCTGTCAAACAACATCAAACTTAAATTTATAACATCGAAAGGGGTTGATACTAAAGCAATCATGATGATATAATGGAAAACAAGGAGGAGTTAAGATGAACAATCCAAATAGCTTGGCGAAACGGCTTCAGGCCAATGAAATCATATTAATTGCATTAATAGCCCTATCTGCCATCGGGATCGGCGTAACCGACTTCTCCCCTAAATATGGTTTTTGGTATTGGATGGCCATGGTGCCCATATTCGGGGGCTTCAGCTTATACACCGGGTGGTCGAGGGCGACGCACCAAGGTATAGGTGTCTCGACGGTAATACGAACCCAATTGCTTCACTGGATTGGTTTACTGATCGCTATAGTCCTGGTTTTCTTCCTTCTCAGATCAGGAAGGATTAACAACATTGATGCTGGACTTGTCGCACTGTTGATGTTTGCTTTTGCGACTTTCTTAGCGGGGGTTCACTTCGATTGGAGATACATGGTGGTGGGCATAATCCTTGGAGCGGCTGTGGTCGGTGCGGCTTTGGTACAAGAGTTCATCTGGATGATAATGATTCCCATTGTTGCAGGCGTAATACTTGCGATTATCTGGTGGTGGAGAACAAAAGAGAGGGTCGAGGAGATTTAATTTATCAAGATAACCATGATACACTAGCACCTAGCTTCTATCGGATATTATCAGCACTAATTTCCCTGATAGTATTTGATGAAACTCTCTGCAGCAAGCTGCAGGGTATCATAATAGAAACTGAAGGGCTCAGACGTCATTGCGAGGAGCAAAGCGACGAAGCAATCTAGAAATGAGATTGCTTCACTCCGTTCGCAGCAACTGTGTTAAAAGTCAACTCTTTTTTTATAAATAAAAAAACAAATTTGTATAAGGTAGTCTGAAATAATTTTTAGCTCACACATGGCTGATAGCACTCTCTTTTAGACAACATTGCATTGAGCATCCTTAGTAACTTATGCATACACGCTGTTATTGCCACCTTCTTTTTCTTTCCTCTCTCCAATAGTCGTTTGTATAAAGCCCTTATTCTTGGATCATGTCTTATAGCTGATAACGCTGCCATATATAGAGCGGCTCTTACTTCACTGCGTCCCCCCTTTATCCTCTGCTGCCCCTTGAATCTACCGCTTTCATTCTTAAACGGTGCTACCCCAACCAATGCCGCTATCTTCTTACGATTGATCTTCCCAAGCTCAGGTAAATTCGCCAATAATACCGATGATGTCTTCTCCCCTATCCCCTTCGCACTCTCCAATATCTCCTGATTCTCCCTCCACTCCCGCTTCTTTCTTACAACCTCCCGAATCTGCTTCTCTAGTCTCTCTATCTCCTCACTTAGATTCTTTATCATCTTCTCACAGCTCTGTCTTATGGCCTCAAAAACTCCAGGCTGTCCTAACCGCGCCTTCTCAGCTCCCCGCATCACCACCAACTGCCTCCTCCTACTACTAAGCTGCTGTAATAACTCCTGTTCCTCTAAGGGTTCTGTCATCGGTTTTATCTTCTTACTATAAACCTCTGCATAATCCGCTATCACAGATGCATCTAGCTTATCACTCTTTGCCAACTGCCCACTTGCCCTACCATGATGATGAATCTTATAAGCGTGTTCCCTGCTCACTCTCACTCCCCTACTGATTAATGCATTCAACACCCCGAGCTCACATCCCCCGGTAGGCTCTAGTACTACCAATTCCGGATTCATAACCTCCAACTTATCGCATAACTCATCAAAATCTCCATTTGCCTGTGTCCAACTCTCACCACTGGGAATTATACAAATATCTAGCTTATCCTTAGAAACATCAATCCCAACAAAACAACCCCTATCCCCCCTGGCCTTCCTACCCTTTACTTTTGGTACGTTCATCATTATCCTCCTAATATAGACTTGTAACCAACTAAAATCTTTTCGGGTCCTTACTTGTGGATCCAGGCTCTAAAGTGGCCTATACAACTGTTCGGACTAATGAAAAGACGGGGCAAAGCGACTAAGCTGCGAAACGGTCTCATTGGACCAAATGACAGGCAGTCTGCTTTGCCCAAGTTGGTTCACCTGATCAGGATAAACCAACTCATAATTAACATACAAATGACAGGCTAGCGGAAATCTTCCTTCGACCCTTCGGCAAGCTCAGGGCTCAGGACAGGTTAGGTTTCGATTCCTTAGGTTCTATATATGCGGGGTTGGAAAACCCCGCCTATCGTTATTGATGACGGCGTTTAATATGGATAGTCGGGACATTCTTGTCCCGATAGATTTCCACCTCAATGATCTTATGGATAGCCTTGTCCTGAGCCCGTAGTGCTGAGGTTAATCAAAAATTAACTCACATCAACCAAATTTTGGTCAAAGAAATCTTCTATAACTTTTAACACATCTTTTCGTACTTGATCTGAATTTACTTCCAAAACATCTACAATCTCGTCTGTAATTCCAGCCGGTGTATGTTTTCCATCACACAGCTCCCATATAACATCTGCCATCTGATTTAAAACATAGGTTTTCCTTGTTTTTGGATTAAAAAGCAGGACCTCTTCGTCAATTTCTTCTCTTAATATTTCGGTTTTCCTGTTTATTTTCTGACTTGTTAAATTGTAATTAGTCGATTTCATTTTTTTTGACGCTTCGACATTTGACATTTATTCCTTCAAACTCTGATTGCCGAGGAAATAAACAAGTATCCTATATTAGTCCATTAATAATTTCACAAGCTTTCGACAAATCTTTTATTTGCAAGGAATAACACTTTATATTTCTTACAATACTTGCTGCTGTTTTGAAACCACTATCCACAAATCTATTCTGATTAAGGGTGCAACCCATTAAATTTAATACAGCACTTGAATTTTTTATATCACTTATGAATGTATTTCCATTTGAACTATATTTAGGAAAAATTATTGATGATATGGGAAAAGATTTATTCAAAGGGGCCAATACCTTTTTTGAAGGTATTCCAAGGTGGATCTTCTTTGATTTATGACCGTTGTATAATTTGTAACCATAACAAGTTATTTCCGGTTTTAGAGAAGGAAATAAGGATAAAGTATTATCTCTAATCATTATAGCCCTTGGAAATCCAGTAGCTCTCAATGATTTCAGATTAATTGCTGTTATATCATCTGAATAATATTTAAATCCGTGTTTTAACAATGATATGACAAGTGTGCTCTTGCCACTTTTTCTAGGTCCGGGGAGAACTAAAGCAATTCCATTTCTAATAACTAACGCTGAATGAAGGATGAGATGATCGTCGAAAGTTTGTATAAAATCGTTCTGAAAACATACAAGTAAATTTATAAGAAGGTCATTACGATCATTTGCTTTGTAAACAATGCTTCCGTTTTTTTTTATAAGATGTTTACCATAGCCATTTCGCCTCAAATAAACCCTATATTCAACGTCAGCCACATGTTCCTTACTGTTAAATTGTAATCCAGACGTAAGTTTTCGCAATCGATCAAGGAAATCATAGGAATTAGAGAAAACTTTAATAAAAAGTGACGGAACATTTTTCGTGTAAAAAAATTTATAATCTGAGCTCAGTTTCTCACTAACCATACGAAACCATTGAACAATGTCATTTAATTAAAATGGAAGCTTTTTTAAAATCCCAATTCTAATCTTGCCATAGAATGATATCTATAATTTCGTTACACCAAATATACTTCAGTATTTAAGACCTAACCTTTTAGTTAAACTAAGTCATAACTCTTGCAAACATTTCTGATCTACTAACGTGGGGGAATATTTGGAGGGGGACCAGGAGGACTAAATGGGGGACCAGAAGGACTATATGGGGAACCACTGGGCCCATTACTTGCTCTTGCCACTTTGACTTTCCCTAGAAACATAATAGCTGGAACAGAATAGATCCCTATCTTTAATAGTCTCCTCCTGACGCTATCTACACTAGTATCCTCATCTTTTATAATTTCGGCCATATTCTCATCTCCTTAAACAATTTTTGATATAATCATAATATTTTGTTTAATCATAGTAAATTGTACTTAAGTTATAATTATTTCAGTGAAAAAGTATTATGTGATACTTAGTTATGGAGTCTACGCCGTTCAATGACCGGGATTTACCAGGATTGCAATCAGTTTTTCTACAAATCCTTTTTTTCTTAAGTGTCTTTGATTAAATCTAAATTCTTTCTCTTTTATATAGTAAATAAGATGTTTCTTCGATACTCCATGATGCTTGACAAGATGTTCCTTTAAATATAGCCAAAATTCTTCGACTCCATTTATATCAACTGGCTTTTCGTTTATTTTCCCGATATCTTCTCTTATATCATTTTCAATTACAATCTCTCCCCTACTTATTTCTCGGAGGGTTTGCTCCTTTATATCATCTCGTAATACTACATATACTCGACTATCCAATTCGTATAGACAAAAAATCGGTTTACTTTGAATTCGCGCCTCACCGGAATGCTTAACTGTTCTTGCCTTCCTGTAATATCTCCCGCCCTCCTCTTTCCTTTTTTCGTTCTTAATATCTGCATACCTCGCATCTTTCCTCGCCTGCCCTAGGAGATGTTTCATCTCGAGTTGCTCATAGTCATAAATAGCTCTCCGAATTGTAGAAAAACATTTATGTACCCTTTGTTGAGGTAGTTTCACTTCTTTTGCGGTTTGATTAGCAGTGTGTCCATAAGCAAACCACCAGAGCAGTTCATACCAGTGATCTAGAGGAAGAAAGCTTCTGCTAAGACGAGTATTGGTGAGGGCGGAGAACTTGTATTTACAACGACGGCAGTAATATCTTCCATTTGATAGTCTTGATAAACCACGATACTTGCAACGCAGACAATACCTTTTTACTGGAAATCTTGAGCGTTCAAAAATTCGAAATACTTTGGACACGCTTAAATTGCCTGAATTCTTTTTAATCATTATATAATATCACCAAGCTATTGTCCGTGAAACACGTAACTTAACACGATTAATTTTAAAAAGTGCTTGACATTATGTTTTAGTTTATTGTAGAATCGACAGCAAGTTATATCGCTCTTTGAAAGAAAAACTTTAACGATTTCAATAGTCGGTAGATATACCTAACCGATAAAGGCAAACCGTTAGAAAAGCGGGACGCAAAACTACAGGATTGAAGGTTA
>DASWID010000168.1 GCA_036397855.1 Thermodesulfobacteriota bacterium
TATCAGAATCCTATTGGTAAATCCGTGAGAATTAGAAATAACTCATTTAAGGTTATTGGAGTGATGAGTCCCATTGGACAGACCCCCAGTGGCAAAGACCAGGATGACGTAATATTAGTGCCCTATACCACACTTCAAAAAAGGATCATGGGCATTTCCCATGTAGATAATATCTCCGTTTCAGTTAAAAATTCAGGTGACGTGCCCGTAGCCCAAACCAGAATAATCGAGCTATTAAGGGAGAGACACAAAATCAGACCGAACATGGTAGACGATTTCTATGTTAAAACACAACTCTCAATTATAGAGAGAATTTTCACGATCTCAAAGATCATGACTATACTCCTGGGAAGTATTGCCTCTATATCACTTATTGTCGGAGGTATTGGAATAATGAACATTATGCTCGTCTCCGTTGGAGAGAGGACTCGAGAAATTGGTATCAGGATGGCTGTTGGAGCTAAAGAAAGTGATATACTAATTCAGTTTCTGGTGGAAGCTGTATTTATTTCAATAGCGGGTGGAACAATTGGAATCATCGTGGGAATAGCGGGTTCTAAGATTTCTTCCTCATTCACGGGCTGGCCCGGGGAGATTTCATTGGGCTCAATTCTGATCGCGTTTGGGTTCGCAGCAATAGTAGGAATATTCTTTGGAATTTATCCAGCTAGGAAAGCTTCTAAATTGGACCCCATAGAAGCCCTTAGGTATGAGTAACACAGTTTTCTATCTCCCGAATTGAATGAAACTCCCCGCAGGAAGCTGCGAGGAACCCTGAGCCCAGTCGAAGGGGACGAAGCAATCTAGAAATGAGATTGCTTCACTCCGTTCGCAATGACAGGCGAGGGAAAACCCTTTAGCAAGCTACAGGAAATTCAGCAGGTGAATCCATAAACCATGACAAATGGACAGAGAAATTAGGTCGATAGCAATGAACCGCGGTATTAGAGATTTAATTATAGTTCAAAAATGGGCATCCTAACTTTAGGATCAATTCATCAATATAAACTATGTCAGCCTTGGAAAGGTATGATTTATAACCCCCTATAATCCCCCTACGAACCTTATAACTCTCATTGTCTTGGGTATCCGCTGGCCTAATTTTATCCGATTGGAAATAATCTTCCTTTTCCAAATTTTTTAAATTACTAAAATTGGCGAACTCTACTGATGTTCTTATAATAGCCTCCTCAATGTAATCAAGCCCGAGAAAACTCAATACCGAAGCTATGATTTTCTCTGCACTCTTATGCATATCTTCATATCTTACCAACAAAAAATCTTTCGGTTTAGACATGTTGTGATACCAAATTTTGTAAAATGTTATAATTTTCATCGCGCCGTACTTATCGTGACGAATAAAATCAGATATGTTTCCACTGAAAGACCCCACCCTTTTAGTGGCCTGGAAATAATGGGATACTAAAACGTCTCTGATATCGCGTACAAGAAAAATAACGTTTTTCCCAGCATATTCTGATTTATCAGTTGGTAACTCGTAGTAGTTGTAACCCTCAATAATGGCGGAATAATCATGAATAAATTGCGTGCGGAGGATCCCGGACTTAGATGTGATCTTATAGGTGTCAATCATTATGTCCTCTGAAAATCCAAACTTCTCGCAGAGACTTTTCCCGATCAATATCCTTAGCCATGTTCTTCCGGAATTAGGAAAGGATATAATATATGCATCCGTGTTACGATTCCTATACTCTTCTTTTAGTCGAACCACAACATTTTTAACAATCTTTATCATATAATCTATATTGAGATAGAAATCTTAAATTTTTATTAAGAAATCTATGGTATGGTGTAAAAAATGAATAAATTTTGCAACCTTAAAATAGACATAATAAGATAAAAATGCAATTCAACCATGCGAATCGCGTCTTATCGTGTTATTATTCACCATCAAATCGACCTTAAAAATAAAATCAATCTTTAGGAATTTTTCAATCTTGAAGCTCCCAAGTTACTCTATGTTTCCATTGCCCTTTAACCAATTTAGAATTATGACATTCTAACCGTAATTAAAATTTTTACACATAATGTTGCTTGAAATAAGAAAACCCAATAGAATTAAATACCTCTTTCAAATTTGGCAATGACCATACGACCTCCAATTATAATCGTTGGAATGAGCCGCTCTGGTACCGGGGTACTCACAAAAATGCTCGAAGGACTAGGTCTTTTTGTAGGATCAAGGAAAGAACGAAACCATGAAGCATTATTTTTTGAAAAACTGAACAAGTGGCTCTTATATCAGTGCAGTGGGGGGTTGGAAAACCCAGAGTCCATTAAATACCTTCTCGAAGACGAAGAATCCAGAAGGCTATTTGCAAATTTCTTACGTTTCATCATGAAAACGCCACTAGCAATTTCATTTCTAGGATTAAGAAAATATTTGCGCTATTACACACCCGCAAATCTTGATATTCCATGGGGATGGAAAGACCCTCGTAACACCTATACCTTGCCCATCTGGCTAGATATATTTCCTTATGCAAAAGTAATTCATATATACAGACATGGTGTTGACGTAGTACATAGCCTGCGGGTAAGAAGAGAAAAGGGGCTTTCAAGATTAAAAGACCGGCATGCTAGATTTAAGTCACTTTATTGGTTTTACCTGACACTCAAATTCGTACAAGGACAGCGAACTTTTGTCGACCTGAGGTGTTCTTCGATGGAAGAGGCATTAAATATGTGGGAAGACTATATTCAGGAGGCTCGATCCAATGTAAGTAGACTTAAAGAAGGGGCTATGGAGATCAAATACGAAGATCTGCTTACAGAACCTGTCAGTGTATTAAGAAACGTTGCAAACTTTTGTGAATTAGACACCTCCACTAGGGAAATTGAATTCGTAACTCAAGACTTAAAAAGGAATCGTGCTTATGCATACCTTGATGACCCAAAGTTAAGGGCATTTGCAGCCAGTGTAGCCGATAGGTTAAAAATTTACGGTTATTAGTAAACAACCTTTTAGAAAGCCCCGCTTCGGCTCTATCTACTATGGCACGGGGAGCTCGCTTTTCGAAATCCTCTTTTCTTCACTTTTTATTGAGTCTCTTAGAAATATAAATGACACAGAAGACTTAATAATTGCGTAACCTAAGAATGCGAAACCTGCTCCGAGATACGAAAACCTGGGTACTAGGATCAACAGCAAACCTACATAAGTTGTCGTAGTTATGACGTCTAATACAGTCCTAAGACCCGGCTTTCCAATAGCCAGCAGGGCAGAATTAATCCAGAAGGTTAGTTGTGATATTAAAGTGGCAATGGTAATAACCCTGAGTGTATTTGTTGCTGCAAGGTAATCTTTACCAAAAAAGATATTGATCAGTTGTTCAGCTAAGATAAGAATGATAATAGATAAAGGAATGGTAAATTTAAGAAGGGTTTTTAATGAGTATCTAATAAGATTTATAAAATCAGTTAATCCCTCCGATTTAGAGATCCTTACGAGTTCAGGATAGATAGCTTGATGCAGCGGATCTGAAAACCTAGTCATCAATTTAACGGCCGACCTAGCAATCTTATAATAAGCGGCAGCGTCTTTGCCCGAAAAATAACCAAGAGCCAGAATTCCCAGAAAATTTTCATTCCCCATTTTAAGAGTTCCAGTAAAGCTAGTGTTAGTCAAAAACCAGGCAATTTCCCGCCATTGATCTCTGATTAGCGCCAGTTTTGCCCTCCACCACCCACTGAGTTTAAACTCGTTTAAAGTTTGTGAAACAGTCCAGATCCTGATTGCGAAACCAATAAAGCTAGCTGCTACATATATAAACAAAACGCCCTTTATTCCCAGACCAGTGAAAAGAACCAAGGACACAAAGGCAACTCTTAAGAAAGTCTGGAAAGATGATATAAATGCTATTTTTTTAAATTTATTAAATACCCTGAGTATAGAATCTGAAGTGGAATTTGCTGTATCTATAAGCAGACTGATTGAATAAATTAAAATAAGTGTGTAGGCCTGAGGAGAATGTATTAAATATTTGTTAGCAATATTTGCCGTTAGAACAGCAATTGCAAATGCCAGTATTCCGGTAGATATGTCCAGCATATAAGAAAGCTTGACCATTGAACGAGTTCTTTCATAATCCCTCTTTTCCCAAAATGTCCCGATATATTTTGTAGCGGTTTCCCATACCCTAACATCGAAGAAATTGTTTAGAAACTCGACATATGCGACTATTAGCGCTAATAGCCCAAAATCAGTAACACCTAGTATTCTCGCTAAAACAATCGGTTCTATAGCAGCAAAGACTGCTGATACAGTATTCCCGCCAAAGACCCAGGATGCATTGAGAAATAGGTTCTTTTTTATATTTTTGTTATCAGTCATCTTTTCTATAAAACATTAACAAATAATCAGCTACATAAATCCATGGCTCAATACCTGTCCAAACCAAATCAGGTATCTAACATCCTAAAATAAATAATTTAATTCTTTTAAATCATACAACTTGACATTCTCCAGTAAATACCTTTTATTTAGGAATATTGTATAATACACGATATATTCTTTGCTCGAAGTGGCACATACGAGATAAAGATATTTTGAAAAATCGATGTCCGATTCAGCATCACAGCTACTGAAAACACTCTGCACAGGTTTAGGGGAAGGCAATACAAATACGGAAAAGCTCACAAATATGATATTAGAATCAGATCCTCAAAGGGATTATAATAGTACAAAAATTGAGATTGTCCAATGCCTTAAGGAGCTAAAAGATAGCGGTCAAATACAGATCATAACCCATGGCTGGGAGCTCGGACAAGAGTTCTTCTACATTTGTGCAAAAAGATTGTAGAACTATGAGCTTTATGCATTCTTCATCGCGAAAAATCTCATAATATCCCACACCGTCCTCTCTTCTGTATTAGATTCTCTAAAACCTTTAAAAGCTTCTTTCGTTTATATTTTCAATTCCACTAAAAACCCTCTTGAAATACATATACATAATTTATACAATTATAAACTCACGGAGGTCCTCAATAGATGAGAAGAGGAGAAAGAGTTTTTTATGTAAAAGACTTCATTCAAACGGTTCCCCTCCACTCCCCTAAAAAGATATTTGAAGAACTGGAAAACCTGGGATTCCGGGGACAAAATAGGGCAAGAAAGGCAGTCTCTCTTGCGGCATACCGTCATGTGAAAAGGCTTAAGCTACTCCATAATAAACGAATACCAAGATCAGAAATACCCCCAAGACCAAACACGATTCTCATGGGTCCAACCGGATGCGGAAAAACCTACTTAATTGAATTGCTCTTCGGAGAAATATTTAAGCTTCCATTTGTAATCATAGATATGACAAAATTTACTGAATCTGGTTATGTTGGAGATGATGTCGTAAACATACTTGTTCAGCTAGTCTATGCCGCTAATGAAAGCATTGATATAGGAGAGTGCGGAATTGTAGTACTGGACGAATTCGATAAGATCGCAGGGACATATAGCAGCGCCAGATTTGCTGGTCAGGGAACTACAAAAGATGTTTCCGGTTACGGAGTTCAGAGAGAGCTTCTTAAAATCCTAGAGGGTACAGATATTCAGATTCCACTCGATTTCGGTTTCTCAAGCAGGGGCCCAAGGGCTCTTATTTCAACCAGAGACATTTCATTTTTTGCAGTAGGTGCTTTCTCCGGAATAAGGAGCTTATTTGAAAAGGGGGGGCTCGGATTCCTGCAGAAGGTAGAGGAAAACTTTGAAGGGGAAGAAACCATAGCGTATAAGCTCAGTGAAGAGGAAGCGGATGACGTTTCGAGGTTTCATCTATTTGGATTCCTTCCCGAGCTAATCGCAAGGTTTAATAGGATCGTACCCTTTTCTCCACTCGATAATGACACGCTAAGGGAGATCCTCTTTCTAAAGGTTGAAAAATACATCAAAGAATTTGAGGAAGAGGGGTTTAAGTTACATGTGGAACCGATGGTTGCTGAATTTATCATCAGAGAGGCCAGGAGAAGGCAGACAGGCGCGAGGGGGCTCGATGTTCTCATGTCCAAGTACCTAGAAGAAGTCGCCTTCGAAATATTTGGAAAGGGGGATGAAGGAGAAGTCATACTAAGAGTTGCATCCGATAAGGTTTCTCACATAATCAAGAGACGTGCCTAGGACAAAATCTGCTGAATCCAGGTATAAAATCATATTTATGGGAACCCCTGGATTCGCAGTACCCACCCTCATAGCGCTAATCGAATCTGAGCACGACGTAGTCTCAGTGGTGACAAAGCCCGACACGCCAAAGGGGAGGGGTAGAAGAGTCATCCCGCCACCGATAAAAACTCTTGCAATTGACCACAATATTCCGGTTCTGCAACCAGAGAAAATTAAGACCGAAGAATTCCATAATGAACTGAAAGTGTATAATCCCGATATAATATGTGTAGCTGCCTACGGTAAGATTCTTCCAAAAAATATATTAGGCCTCCCCCCTAACGGTTGTATTAACGTTCACGGTTCACTCCTTCCAAAATACAGGGGAGCAGCACCTGTAAATTGGGCTATTATAAGGGGAGAAGAAATCACGGGTATTACAACAATGATGATGGATGAAGGAATGGATACAGGAGACATACTCCTCCAAAGAGAAGTAAAAATTGAAGTTGAGGATGACGCAGAATCTCTTTCTGAAAAGCTCTCTATAGTTGGGGCCGAACTCTTAATTGAGACAATAAGGCTACAAACGCAGGGAATGCTACCTCGCATTCCGCAAGATCACTCAAAAGCAACTTATGCACCTATGCTCAAAAAAGAGGATGGGATGATAGACTGGAGAAAATCCTCTGAAGATATCAATAACCTCATCCGCGGCACACTACCCTGGCCAGGTGCATACACAAC
>DASWID010000169.1 GCA_036397855.1 Thermodesulfobacteriota bacterium
GGCAAAACAATTAGCCGGTAAGGATAGTTTTCTCGATTTAAATCAAGATGAAATGATGGAGATTTTAAACATGGCCTACGCGAGCGAATCTCTTTCCAGCAGTGGCGGAGTTTCAAATCTGTATGGCACTATGCTACCGGGCATATTGCTTATTAATCATTTAATTCGTGAGACAATTGAAATCTTCTATACAAGCGACGCAGGGTGGAAGGTCGTGGGTTATCAGGGGCCTCCGCAGTGGAAAGGGAATCTGGATTACGATAAGTGTGGCTTTTAGATGAGCGCAAGTAAGGAAGTTGACGTTTGTATTGTAGGATCCGGTGCTGGAGGCGCTCCTGTAGCATATGCGCTCGGGAAGGCTGGATTCTCCGTCGTGGTTCTCGAAGCGGGTCCTCGATTTACTCAAAAAGAATACCACCTTGCTCAGACGGACTGGGAGCAATACCCATATCCTGAGCCTTTTGCCGAGCGCGAGTATGGTGGGAAGAAAGACCTTTATACCTACAGCCAACCAGAAGCATTAGATCCAAAATATAAAAAACTTCGCTCATGGTCCAAGGCACAGGGTAATTATAATAACTCTGATAGAAGAAGGCCGCCCCATGTCGACAGGGCGAAAGGGGTCGGAGGGACAACCCTCCACTACCAGGGTGAGGCACACCGTTTTTCTCCATATGGATTTAAGTCGAAGTCTCTCTACGGAGTTGGAGACGACTGGCCAATAAATTACAAAGACCTTGAACCTTTTTATGAAAAGGCCGAAAAATTACTGGGAGTTACGGGTTTAAATGGGAACCCATTCAAACCGCCCGGGGGTCTATTTCCTAATCCCCCGCATGGTCTTAGCTGTGCGAGTGAGCGGGTTAAGGTTGGTTTCGATAAGCTAGGACTGCATCTCTGGCCTAACTCTCTGAACATCAACTCAAGACCCTTCGGCGGCAGGCCAGCTTGCAACTATTGTAATGGCTGTTTTCTCGGATGCATGATGAAGGCAAAAGGTAGTATGGATGTGACTTTGATCCCAAAAGCGGAGGCAACCGGAAATGTCGAGGTCAGACCAGATTCGGTTGTAAGGGAGATTACCGTAAATAAAAACGGCAAAGTTGATGGAGTAATTTATTTTGGCTCCAATAAGGTCGAAAAAATACAAAATGCAAAAATAGTCGTTGTTTCTGCGAGCGCACTCGAATCCTCGAGGCTGCTTTTAAATTCGAAGTCTTCTCAATTTCCGGAAGGTCTTGCCAATAACAGTGGGATGGTCGGAAAGAATTTTATGGAGACAGTAATCTATAGTAACACGGTTCTCTTCGCTGAGCCAATCGAATCGTATAAAGGGCTTCAGATAGATAGCCGAGCCTGGGATTATAATGAACCGAGAAAGGAAAACAATTTCATGGGCGGACTAGTACTTGGAGTGTCGGCCCTGGATTTGCTGGGGCCACTCAGCTATGCGCAGAAGATAGCGCCTGGCTGGGGGAAAGAGCATAAGGACTTTATGCAAAAATATTTTGGCCATGCGGTTAATGTATTTGCGATTGGGGAGCAGTTACCTCGTGAAGAAAACATGATAACGATTGACCAAGAAGTTCGGGATTATTACGGAATTCCAGTTGCCAGGATCTCGACAAGATTAAGCGACAACGACCTCGAGATGCTGTCGTTTATGCAGAGAAAGTGTAATGAGATCGTTGAGGCAGCGGGGGCTGTAGATATGGTCAGGCAATTTGGCTCCTATGATCTGAGCATGATGTCGCATATGGGTGGTACCTGTAGAATGGGGAGTGATCCCAAGACCTCTGTCTTAAATCCTTATTGCCAGAGCCACGATGTGAAAAATCTTTTTGTAATCGACAGCAGTTGCTTTGTAACACAGGGCGGCGGAGACAGTCCGTCACTCACTATTCATGCAATTGCGTTCAGGGCGGCGGATTTTATCATCCGCGAAGCAAAAAAGGGAAACCTATAGTGCATTCTTCAGTAAAATTTCCTCGCTCTCTGAGGGGATTGAAGGTGGGGGGAAAGTTTTTAAATTGTAGGGACTGATCCCCATATCAGTCCGGATGATGGCTTCCTGATGAAGCCCGTTCGGGGAACGGGCGCTACCTTGAGTTGAAATATCTAAATTTTGGGGTTAAACCTTCTAATATCATGGAGGAATGGAAGTACTGGTTGGGTCTTAACTTTGTGCCGGGTGTCGGTGATGTGGGGTCTAAAAATCTAATTTCTAGGTTCCAGAATCCCAAAGCAGTTTTTGAAGCCAGTATAAAAGCGCTTGAGGGGGTAGAAGGAATCGGCGAAAAGGCGGCACAGTCAATCAAGAATTTCTCAGACTGGGAAAGAGTCGATTCTGAGATCCAGAACTTAAAGAGGCTCGGCTTTAAGCTAGTCTCCATAATTGGTAGAGACTATCCGAAAAATCTCTCTAAGATTTATTACCCTCCGTCGATCCTTTATTTACACGGTGAGATCTGTGCCAGCGACGAGCTAGCAATTGCAATAGTTGGCACGAGGGCGGCCGATCGATATGGAAGGCTTGTAGCGGACAACTTAGCCTCTGAGCTGGCATCAATGGGAATTACCATAGTGAGTGGCATGGCGCGTGGGATTGATTCTGCCGCCCACGCAGCGGCATTAAAATCCGGAGGAAGGACCATAGCAGTCCTTGGGTCTGGCTTAGACGTGATATACCCGCCTGAAAATAAAAATCTCTATAATCAGATTTCAGAACACGGGGCAGTCATATCGGAGTTCCCCCTCGGGTCCGATCCCGATGCTGTAAATTTCCCTAAGAGGAATCGAATAATAAGCGGTCTAGCACTAGGAGTTGTGGTAATTCAGGCTCCCGAGAAGAGCGGAGCCCTAATTACGGCATCGTTTGCGCTTGAACAAAACAGAGAAGTTTTTGCCGTGCCTGGTAATATAGGATCAAGACTGAGTTGTGGAACAAATGCTCTTATAAAAGGAGGGGCGAAGCTGGTCGCTTCAGTTGAGGATATCGTGAGTGAGATCGACGCATTCAGGCGGCTTAAGCCAATAGAGTCGGCCGTTGTTATTGGCCCTATTCTGGAAAGACTTAATGAAGATGAGAAAAGAGTCTTTTCTACACTCGGGAACGAGCCTATTCATATAGATGATATTATCACGCAATCTGGATTTGAGTCTGGCAGGGTTTTATCCACCCTTCTTTCCCTGGAGCTGGAAGGTCTCATTACGCAACTTCCTGGTAAAATGTTTCGGCTAAGTAGGTTCTAAATTTACAAAATGATTCTCAGTTTGACATGAGATGGGTCATCTGACATTGAAGCTGTTTCTGGCCTTTTTTTACGAAAATTGTTTAAGTTTATTAAAGTTGTGATATCCTAAAGTGACTTTGTGAAGGGAGCAATGTGATGAAAATAGGTATTATTGGTACTGGGTATGTCGGTCTCGTTACGGGAGCATGCTTAGCATCTAGTGGGAACAATGTAACCTGTGTTGATGTAGATGAGCACAAGATAAAGGCTTTAAAAAAGGGGATGGTTCCCTTTTATGAACCAGGCCTTCCAGAACTTGTACGGTCAAACCTTAAAGAGGGACGGCTCCATTTTACTACGGATATTTCCGAAGCTGTGAAAAAGTCATTCATTGTCTTTGTGGCTGTCGGTACGCCTCCCAATGGCGATGGTTCAGCAGATACCGGGATGGTATTTAAGGTGGCAAGATCGATTGCCGAGTGTCTGGACGATTACAAGATCATTGTAACAAAGAGTACCGTACCTGTTGGAACAACCGAGATGGTTCGGGAAATAATAAGGGGAAATGGCGACCATGAATTCGATGTTGCCTCAAATCCCGAGTTCCTCAAAGAGGGAGCTGCAGTCGAGGACTTTATGAAACCGGATAGAGTGGTGATCGGTGTCGATAAGCCTTCTGTTGGGGGAATCCTGAAGGAGCTCTATTCACCGTTCATGAGGTCAGGCGACAGGGCTATGGTTGTATCCATAAGGTCAGCCGAACTTGCCAAATATACTGCAAATGCAATGTTAGCTACGAGAATTTCCTTTATGAATGAAATTGCAAACCTCTGTGAGCTTGTCGGTGCTGATGTTTCGGAGATTAGACAAATCATCGGTAGCGATCACAGAATAGGGCGTCATTTTTTATTTCCCGGAATTGGCTATGGAGGCTCGTGTTTTCCTAAGGATGTAAAGGCGATAATCAAGACGGCCGGAGATTTGAATTTTGAACTAAGGATTTGTAAGGCAACGGATCAGGTTAACACGCTACAGAGAGAGCTTTTCTGGCAGAAGATTGAACGGATTTTCGGGGGAAGGTTAAAGGGTAAAAAGATTGCTGTGTGGGGGCTCTCATTTAAACCCAAGACCGACGACATAAGAGAGGCTCCGTCTTTATACGTGATTGATAGGTTACTGTCGGGCGGGGTTGAGGTAACGGTTCATGACCCGGTTGCGATGGATAAAGCAAGGGAAATTTACGGTAAAAAGATTAAATATGCAGGGTCTAACTATGATGCTTGTGTAAATAAAGATGCCCTAGTTATTAATACAGAATGGAACGAGTACCACCAGCCTGACTTCGGCAAAATGAAGAAATTAATGAGAACCCCAATCATAGTGGATGGTAGGAATTTATATAATCCTAAGATGCTCAGAGACGTTGGTTTCATCTATATTGGAGTAGGTATCAATAATCTTGAGAATATCGGCGGGATCGATGATGGGGGCAGTGTGGCTGATCTTGTAAAGAAAAAGCCGGGTGTTAAAACCCGACAAAGGATTTAAGGCGTAACATCTCTAAATTGATGTTATGAGATTTACCGACTAAATTTAAAATAGAAAAAATCAATAAATCTCGGAGATATCTTGCAACTATCTTACTAAGGCACTTAAAACAACTTATTAGGTATCATCCATAACTTCCTTAAATTATTCAATATACTATAACCCAATATCTTTGTAACCTTTTATTCCCTCTATGACCGATCCTTGCGTAATAGATCAGTGTTGTCTATTTTACGGTGGTGTGGATTCCTAAGAGTATTGCAAAAGAATATATTATCAGGTAGAAGGTTGTAAAATTTAATAAGAGGATTGAATCTTGAGCTCGAATGATTAATCTAACAGTTAATAAACGTGCATTAAGGGGGGTTTAATGACTAAGTCACTTATCATAGTTGAGTCTCCATCCAAGGCGAAGACTATAAAAAAGTATCTGGGAAATGATTACAATGTCGAGGCTTCGTCAGGTCATCTGATTGATCTTCCACCCAGCAAACTCGGTGTAGATATAGATAAGGATTTTAAGCCAAACTATGTTGTAATAAAGGGAAAGAATAAATATCTCTCTCAGCTTGCTAAGGCTGCAGAAAATGCTGACAGGGTCTATCTTGCCTCGGATCCAGATAGAGAGGGTGAAGCAATAGCATGGCATATTGTCAACAGGCTTAAATTGAAAGATAGGGCATACAGGGTGCTAATATATGAAATCACTGAAAAGGGCATACTCGATTCCTTAAAACATCCAACGAACCTGAGCCAGGATAGGTTTGAGGCCCAGCAGGCGAGGCGAATACTGGACCGGCTCGTCGGATACCAGGTAAGCCCAATCCTATGGAGGAAGGTGAAGAGGGGGCTGAGTGCCGGAAGGGTGCAGAGCGTTGCACTCAGGATGATTGTACAGCGAGAAAGGGAAATAGAGAGCTTTAAGACAGAAGAGTATTGGACGATTGAATCCAGGTTGCAGAAGTTGATAGATGAGCATAATGGGTCATTTCAAGCAATCCTTAATAATTATAATGGCAAAAAGATAAAGATAGTTAATGAAGAAGAGGCTAAAAGGATTGTAGATTCGATTAAGGGTGAAAAGTTTACGGTTTCTTCTGTAGATAGAAAAGAGAGGATCAGGAAAACACTCCCGCCATTCATCACAAGTACATTACAGCAAGAGGCGTCGAGAAAACTCAGATTCCCCGTGAAAAAAACGATGTCGATCGCTCAAAAGCTATACGAGGGTATAGAACTCGGTGATGAAGGTCCGATGGGGCTAGTAACATATATGAGAACAGACTCTGTCAGGATATCTGAACATGCTATCGGTGAGGCGAGGTCATACATTAATAATATCTATGGTGGCGAGTACCTTCCCAAAAAGCCTAATGTGTTTAAGGTAAAGAAATCTGCTCAAGATGCGCACGAGGCGATTAGGCCGACTGCAGTAATCAAAACCCCCGACTCGATAAAATCGTTTTTAACTGAAGATCAGCTTCTGCTTTATAAGCTCATTTGGAATAGATTCATTGCATCGCAGATGAATCCGGCAATATATGACCAGACGTCGGTTGATATAAATGCCGGAAGGGGTGTATTTCGCGCAACCGGTTCAATTATTAAATTCCCTGGTTTCACTGTTGTGTACATGGAGGGAAAGGAAGAGGAGGAAGAGGAGGAAGACTCTGAAGAAGATAAGAAGCTTCCTGAATTAGCCGTTGGTGAGGAGCTAAGGGTATTAGAACTTGAGGGGAAACAACACTTCACACAACCGCCTCCCAGGTACACTGAAAGCTCGCTGGTAAAGGAGCTTGAGGAAAATGGGATAGGTCGTCCATCCACATATGCAACAATACTCTCCACAATACAGGAAAGGGAGTATGTAATGAAGGAAAAAACCAAATTAAAACCGACTGTCCTGGGCCGCTCGGTAAATGATCTTCTTATAGAAGGTTTTCCTGAAATCATGGACATTAAATTTACAGCAGAAATGGAGGGAAAACTCGACGAGGTGGAAGAAGGTAAAGCGCACTGGGTTGATATCCTGAAGGGATTTTACAGCGGGTTCTCTTCGAGGCTCAATAAAGCCGAAAGGTCAATGAGAAGCTTGAGAAAAGAGGGAATACCAACAGATATAGATTGCTCACTATGTGGGTCAAAGATGTTGATTAAATGGGGGAAAAGAGGGGAATTTCTGTCATGTTCCAGGTATCCGGAATGCAAAAATGCGAAGAAGTTTGTTTACGGTAGCGATGGGGAGATTAAGATAATAC
Source organism: Thermodesulfobacteriota bacterium (assembly GCA_036397855.1). Lineage (NCBI taxonomy): Bacteria > Pseudomonadati > Thermodesulfobacteriota > Thermodesulfobacteriota bacterium. The sequence continues at coordinate 7,040 of DASWID010000169.1, forward strand.
AGAAAGTGATGCCTGAGGTAATGCATGATATCGTTTGCGAATTGTGTGGTAAACCAATGGCGGTCAGGACTAGCAGGTATGGAAAGTTTTTGGGTTGTACTGGCTATCCTGATTGTAAGAACGTAAAGAGGATAGATGAGGTTAAAAAGGATATTATTGTTGATGGTAAGAGCCATAAAAAAGAAGAAGAAGCAAATCAACTGAAAAGGAAGATTGTTTAATAGAGCGCAGAATCGTATCGAATAGAGATGCAGTATTAATTGGAGTCGTTGGCGGGATCTGTATTCTATATCGATCAAGATAGAATCATGACTCGGGAATTTAATTGGATTAATTGTTCATTTCGTCTCTCGCTAAGAACAAACTAGACTCAACGTTATTCTTCCTGTTTGAAATACCCCCACACTTGGAAATATTGAATAACTCCCAGTAAAATCTTTAACTGTGACTGAAGGTCTACAGAAAATTTTGGAGTCCCTTGAGAAACCTCTGAGGTTTGCATCTAGGACAAACTTTCAAAATATTCATAAAGTAAAGGATCTGGACAAGGTGGTAGAAGATATGACTCTCAGAGCACTGTCACTCAACCTGACTGTAAAAGAGGTTACGACGCTTAAATCTTTAAGGCAGTCATTCGGCGCCTACAATAGATTACGGCTTAACGGTAAGAAAAAATTAATAATAGACTCGCTCGGTATAATCACCGGACTGAAAGGTGTTGAAGACTATCCTGTTGATGAGAATTTGGCAACGCGAGAAACCATTAGTCCGACACCTGATAGAACGGATCTATCTCAAATCTCGATCCAATATGTGAAGGGGGTCGGGCCCAGGATAGCTGAAGTACTTTCAAGGAAGGGTATAAAGACAGTTGAAGATGCCCTTAATTACTTTCCGCGGACATATGAAGATAGAAGAAACATCAAGAGAATATCTACACTAAAGCCTAATAGCCGTCAGACCGTGATGGGAAAGATAGTTCTTAGCGGAATGGTGAGATCGAGGTCAAGGGGAATTTATCAGGTTATTGTTTCAGATGGAACAGGAACGCTCGCCCTTTCGTGGTATCAATACAATCCTAAATATCTCAAGGCAACATATAAGAAAGGTTACACGGTGATACTGAGTGGAGATGTGACTTTAAACAGGTACAACAATACACTTCAGATTGTCCATCCAAGTCCCGACGATGTGGAAGTTTTTGAAGATATTGAAGGCATCGAAAAAGACATGCTCAATTTTAACAGAATCGTCCCGATTTATCCATTGACCGAGGGTATAAAACAGAGGCGGATCAGGAAGATAGAAAGCATTATATTGGATACTTATGGTAAGAGTGAATTCGATTATGTTCCTTACGAAGTAAGGAAAAGAAATCACATTATGGGTATAGATGAAGCAATCTCAAGGGTTCACTTTCCGAGCAATTCGGACGACCTTGTAGATTTGTCGGACAAGAGTTCTATTTATAATTCTCTACCTCATAGGACAGTTTCGTTCAATGAATTTTTCCTCTTGGAGGTAGGGCTTGCCCTCAAAAAAAGAGACATTTCGAAAATGCCCGGTATATCATTTGATCCTACAGGAGAGCTGACTAAAAAACTGCTTTTAGAGCTTCCATTCAAGCTTACCTCGGCTCAATCACGTGTTCTTTCTGAGATCGAAAACGATATGAGAGCGGATCGCCCCATGAATAGGCTTCTCCAGGGGGATGTAGGGAGCGGTAAAACGGTCGTGGCACTGTTGTCCATGCTAAAAGCCGTCGAGAGTGGATACCAGGCTGCGCTAATGTCTCCTACAGAGATCTTAGCCGAACAGCATTTAAGATCTGTCCTCAAATATGTTGATGGATTTGGTATTAGGGCTGTACTTTTGAAGAGCGGTCAAAGTAGAAATGAGAAAGAGTCGAATTATAATGCAATCAATTCTGGAGATGCAAAAATAGTTATTGGAACACATGCGTTGATTCAAGGAAAGGTTGAATTCAGAGATCTTGGCCTTGTGGTGATAGATGAGCAACATAGGTTCGGGGTAATTCAAAGAGCCCTACTGAGGAGTAAGGGTAAGAACCCCGACGTTCTTGTTATGACTGCTACACCCATTCCAAGGACCCTTGCTATGACCGTATATGGAGATCTTGATGTTTCTGTTCTCGATGAAATGCCTCCTCATCAACGGGCGATAGAGACCTTCGTCTTCTTTGAAGAAAAAGGTGCACGCGATAAAGCATATGACCTTGTCAGGAAGGAGGTGATTAAGGGGAGACAGGCATATATTGTTTATCCTTTGATTGAGGAGTCTGAAAGCCCTGACCATAGGGATTTGAGGTTCGCAACTAAGATGTTTGATGAGTTGAGAAAGGATGTGTTCCCAGAATTTCGACTTGGTCTGCTTCATGGGAGAATGAAGACCGAAGAGAAAAATGAGGTTATGAAAAAGTTTATTTCGCGTCAAGCGGATATCCTTGTTGCAACAACCATCGTAGAGGTTGGGGTGGATGTTCCGAATGCGACGGTGATGGTGGTCGAGAATTCTGAGCGGTATGGTCTCTCGCAACTCCATCAATTAAGGGGTCGGGTTGGAAGAGGGGAACACGAGTCTATATGCATCTTAATATCTGCTGCAAAGCGATCGGCTGATGCCCATGAGAGGCTCTCTATATTGAGGGATACTTCCGATGGTTTTAAAATTGCAGAAGCGGATCTCATGATTCGGGGTCCAGGAGAATTCATTGGAACTAGGCAATCCGGTCTGCCAGAGTTCAGGTTCGCGAACTTGTTGAGAGACGCTAGAATACTTGGTGAAGCCAGAAATGAAGCTTTTGATATTGTAAAAAAGGATCCGACACTTGTTAATTATCCGAGATTGTACAGGGGAGTTCTTAAAAGATGGGGGGAGAGTCTAGAACTTGCGGGTATTTCCTAGAATTAGGATTTTAATATCATGCAACTGAGTGTAATCATCCCGGCATTGAATGAATTTCAATATATTTCCAAAACTGTGTACGCAGTGCGGGAAAACGCCGTTCTTGGAGCGCCTCATGAAATCATAGTCATAGATTGTGGTTCGACTGATGGAACAACTGAAATTGTGAAGAAACTTGGTGTGAACCTTATTGAAATTAGACCCGAGGTAGCTGGTCGGTCTCAAGCTCTGAACAGAGGTGCCAGTATTTCAACAGGGGATGTGTATTTGTTTCTCGACGCCGATACGATTCTTCCCGAGGGGTATGACAAAGAGATTAAAACTGTTCTGGATAGTCAAGATATAGCGGGTGGTGCATTTGAATTCGCCCTTGATGGAAAGGGTTTTAGTCTACGTGTAGTTGAATTGATTAACCGCATTCGCTACAGAATTTCCCATCAATTTTATGGAGACCAGGGAATTTTCGTTCGCGCCACCGTGTTTCGCGGACTTGGTGGCTATCCGAATAAAGGGATTCTTGAAGCATCTGATTTTTGCTCTTCATTGAAGAAAGTGGGAACGTTGGCTCTGATCAGAAAAAAAATCAAAACTTCTCCCCGCCGTTTCCTAGAGGGTGGAGTCTATCGAGTTCTTGCAGGCGATATAAAGATATGGTGGCTCGATGTAATGGGAAAACCGGTGGATCAATTCGCTGTTATTTACTGGAAGAAGAATATATACAAGGCCAAGAAATGCTCTTCAGAGAAATAATGCTCGAATGTAATAAATAATTAGCCCTCTAAGAGTAGGGCTCCGGGATCTTCTATGAGTTTTTTAATCCTTACCAGGAATAAGACTGCTTCGCGCCCATCTACTATACGGTGATCATAGCTCAGAGCCACATACATCATGGGGCGTATCTCTATGTTTTGGTTTATTACGACGGGTCTGTCCTCAATTTTGTGCAGACCCAGGATGCCTACCTGTGGAGGGTTGAGAATCGGTGTGCTTAGCAATGAGCCAAAAACGCCACCGTTTGTTATGGTGAAGGTACCTCCAAGTAAATCTTCGAGTGAAAGCGTTTCATCCTCGGCTTTTTTCACATATTCGGCAATTGCCCTTTCGATTTCAGCGAAAGACATTTTATCAGCATCGCGTAACACCGGGACTACCAATCCTGCGGAAGCGCCGATGGCTACACCAATGTCATAATAATTTTTGAGTATTATTTCATCTTCCTGTATCTCCGCATTCAAAAGTGGAAAGTCTTTCAAAGCCCCTATCGAGGCCTTGACAAAGAATGAAACTATGCCAAGGCCGATCCCATAGCGTTCCTTGAAGGACTCCTTATGGCGTTTGCGTAGTTTCATTAGAGAACTCATATCGATCTCGTTAAAGGTAGAGAGAATCGCCGCTGTCCTCTGGGCTTCGAGCATACGGCGAGCTATAGTCCTTCGGCGACGAGACATTCGAACCCTCTCTTCTTGCCTGGAACGATCTGCTGCAGGTTTGGGAGCGCCTGGTTCTTGCAAGACCTTCTCTTCCCTCTGTTCAATCCCTGAAGGTTTGGGCTCAGCCCTCTTTTTCTCAAGGAAGTTCTCTATGTCTTCTTTTGTGATCCTTCCGTTGGGCCCTGTACCTTCAATTAATCTCAGATCTACGTCATTTTCTTCGGCAATGCGTCTTGCTACAGGAGTGGCTTTGATCTCTGGGCCTTCCTCTTCTTCTTTTACAACCCTAAGGGGCTCCCTCTCTTTTGTCTCAAATTCTTCACGCTTAACCTCAATTTTTTTCTCTGGTTCTTCTGCTGCTTTCTTTCTTTTCTCTCTTTCCTGCTCAGGCTTTCTCTTTTTTTCTTCTTCTTCCTTTCGGGCTTCATCTATTACCCCTAATACATCGCCTACCATTACATCGTCTTCTTCGTTTTTGTCTATGCGTACCAAAACACCTCCTTTCTCAGCCCCTACCTCAAAATTTGCTTTCTCGGTCTCAAGTTCTACAACAGCTTCACCTGGACTCACAGGTTCTCCTTCCCTTTTTAGCCATCTCACGACTGTGGCTTCGACCACCGATTCACCCATTTCGGGCACTACTATGTTGAACGACATGATTTTCGATTCTCCGGTTTATAAGTTTGTTAAGCATAATATGTCATGCATTTCCCTTTCACATTTTAACTTA
>DASWID010000170.1 GCA_036397855.1 Thermodesulfobacteriota bacterium
GAAATTGGTCATAAGAATTAAGGTCTAAGTCAAATCTATTCTTATGGATGTGATGACTGATCCACGGTGTTAAATTAATATTACGGTCATTTCTGTAGATGTTAGATAATTCGGGGACAAAAAACTTACAATTTCATGAATAGATTTATTTTCATTAATCCTTTTCAGAATGAAAAGGACTTGAGTGGCATTCCAAAAATTGCGTTAAGAGGATGAATGTCATAGTCATGCTGAACTTGTTTCAGCATCTCTTGTTTCCATTAGATCCTGAAATAAATTCAGGATGACCGGGTTGGGGGTGAATCTAAATTTTTCAGTTGTTATGTCATCCCCGAAATCAGTAGTCGGGGATCCAGCGGTAAAAGCATGGATTCCCTATTAAGGAATTAGGGAATGACAACAAGGAGGCAGCCTTGCCCTGAGTGCCGTCGAAGGGTTGCTTCTTTGTACTTGTGCTGAACTCGTTTCAGTATCAAGACAAAGAAGCTAGAAAAAAAATTAGATAATTGAAGAGAATAGCTTTAAAGATCTTGTCTGCGAATTATCTGGCTTTTACAGTTGCGACATGTCCTTGCGTCATTGCCATGACTGTGTAACCCTTAAAGGCTAGAGGTAATTATTACTTTTTGATTTATCAATTATAATTTGCAACTACAATTGATTTTTCGTATTATATTCGATCAATTCCAAATCCGCGAACAGTGGTAAAATATGAAAAAAAAGATTATCGTAGGATCTGACACATGAAGAAAATCAAAGAACTATCGGGACAGGATGTCTACCGGAGGTTCGAATTAAAAAAACTCGGATTTAAAACAACAGATGAACTATTACCCTGTAAAGAGTTCATTGGACAAGAGAGATCATACAAGGCTATCGAATTTGGTCTAGGAATGGAATATGGGGGCTACAATCTCTATCTAGCGGGTCCACCCGGAGTGGGGAAAAAGAGTGTAATAAATGAAATACTAACAAAGCTGGCTAAAGAAAAACCAACCCCACCCGATTGGTGCTATGTCTTTAACATGCACGAGCCGAGTGAACCAAAGGCAATTCGCTTCCCGACCGGCATGGGAAAGGTTTTCAAAAAGGACATGGAAGAACTCCTGGAGTTAATGAAGTCCGAAATACCCAAGGCATTTGAGAAAAAGGAATTTGAAGAGCAGAGAATGAATATAATGAGCGAGTTCCAGAGAAATAAGAACATCATTTTTGACGATCTTCATAAGAAGGCCTCAGAGGAAAGCATGCAGTTACAGTTTAGCCCGACGGGAGTTTTAACAATACCCCTATTTAGAGGAAAACCACTAACTCAGGAAGATTACAATAAACTGAACGAGGATCAAAAAGAGGATATAAGACGAAGAAAAGAAAGAATCGAAGAGGAAATTGGTAAATCAATAAAACAGGCTAGGAAACTTGAAAAAGAGGCGATGGATAAGGTTAAAGAACTCGAGAATAAAGTCGCGCTCTTCTCCGTTAGAGATATCCTCGATCACATCAGAGAGAAATACAATTCCTATCCAGATGTGATTGACTACCTAGATATGGTTCAAAAGCACATGCTTGAAAATATAGATGTCTTCCTCCCTGATAGCGGCCGAGATGTCAGCGGGGCACTACCCTTCAAGATTCCCCAGCAACAACCCACCTTTACGGAGTATAAAGTCAATGTCTTCATAGATAACTCAAACACAGAAGGTGCACCATTGATTTTTGAGTCAAATCCCACTTATACAAATCTATTCGGGATAATTGAAAAAGAGTCGAGGTTTGGTGTACTGGCAACCGATTTTACAATGATCCACCCGGGTTCCATTGCAAAGGCGAATGGAGGATATCTTGTCGCAGACGCGCTAGATATCCTGAAATATCCCTTTGTATGGGACACCCTAAAAAAGGTCTTAGAAAATCAAGAATTACGTATAGAAGATGTTTATCAGCAATATGGATTGATTACTACGGTAGGTCTGAGACCAGAACCGATTAAGCTAAATTTGAAGGTCATAATGTTAGGAAGTCCATTTATTTATCATCTCTTATATGCATATGATGAAGACTTTAAAAAGCTATTTAAAGTCAAAGCCGATTTTGACACCGTTGTTGAGATCGAGAATAATACCCTCTCTCAATACGCCGGTAGTATCAAGACAATTTGTGACAGCGATAACCTAAAGCAGTTTGACAGAAGCGGAGTAGAAGCCGTAATTGAATATTCGTGCAGGCTTGCCGGTGATCAAAATAAATTATCTGTAGACTTCGGCTCAATCTCTAAGATCGTTAAGGAGGCAGGTTACTGGTCGAGTTTAGATAACAAAAATAAATATGTTTCCAGAACGCATGTGGAAAAAGCGATTGAAGAAAAAGTATATAGATCGAGTATGATTGAAGAAAAGATTCAAGACCTGATAAATAAGGGGATAATTCTTGTAGATACTGACGGAGAAGTTGTAGGCCAGATTAATGGTCTTTCCGTATACAATTTGGGTGATTACTCGTTCGGAAAACCCTCGAGAATTACCTGTGAGACCTACATGGGGATGGAAGGAGTTGTGAACATAGAAAGACAGGCTAAGCTAAGTGGGAGCATACACGATAAGGGTGTCCTTATACTAAGTGGTTATTTAGGGACGAAATACGCTCAGAAAAAACCGCTAAGTCTATCAGCAACCCTGGCGTTTGAGCAGAGCTACGAAATGATTGAAGGAGATAGCGCCTCTGTGGCAGAACTGGTCGCCCTCATCTCGAGCTTATCCGGCATTCCAATCAAACAGTGCTTTGCCATTACGGGATCAGTAAATCAGAAGGGACAGATTCAGCCGATCGGTGGGGTCAATGAAAAAGTGGAGGGTTTCTTTCATGTATGCAAGGCAAATGGCTTAACAGGTCAGCATGGTGTCATAATTCCCCACCAGAACGTAAGAAACCTTATGCTGAAAAGGGAGGTTGTGGAAGAAATAGAAGGTCGGAAATTTCACATATATCCCGTAAAGACGGTTGATGAGGCTACAGAAATCCTTACCGGTGTTGAAGCAGGCAAAAAGGGACCCGATGGTAAATTCAAAAAAGGAACGGTTAATTACCTTGTCGACAAACGTTTGATGGAACTGGCCGAGGATTACAGAAAATTTGCAAGGCGAAACCAGAGAAAACCAGAAGTTAGGGCCTGATACAATTCATTAACCTATAATCTATTAGTGGATGAAAAAATCAAAAGCCATATACCAATTCGTATGTCAGCATTGTGGTAATACATCGCCAAGGTGGATTGGTAAATGTCCTTCATGTGACGAATGGAACTCCCATGTCGAGGAAAGGATTGAGAAAAGTAAGGCTAATACCATTAAACAGGCCTGGAAACCTACACCCATTCCCATCACAGAAATAGAAGGTGGAAAAGAGGAAAGGTTGCCAACCCTTATAGGTGAGCTTGATAGGGTGCTCGGAGGCGGGTTTGTTCCAGGTTCAGTTGTACTAGTTGGCGGCGATCCGGGAATCGGCAAGTCAACACTGGCGCTCCAAATGCTTACCAATATAGCCACATCAAAGTTGAAGGTTCTCTATGTAACAGGTGAGGAATCTCCTGAGCAGGTTAAGCTCAGGGCAAAAAGAACCGGATCAGGATCTGATTCTCTCTTAGTGCTTGCGGAAAACTCGGTCGAGCATATTATGGAAGAAATAACAAAACTTTCGCCGCATGTCGTCGTTGTCGATTCAATCCAAGCTGTTTACACTGAGGATTTCCCCTCTGCACCAGGAAGCGTAGGTCAGATTAGAGAATGTGCAGCAAGATTAATGCGTTATGCTAAATCTAAAGGTACGTCTATTTTTCTCGTCGGTCATGTTACTAAGGAGGGAACTATTGCAGGTCCAAGGGTTCTAGAGCACCTCGTGGATACAGTACTTTACTTTGAAGGCGAGAGGGACCATCCCTACAGGATATTAAGGGCCGTAAAAAATAGATATGGTTCTACTAATGAGATTGGTGTATTTGAAATGCAGGAATCGGGACTCAAGGAAGTAAACAACCCGTCTGAAATATTTCTGTCAGAACGCCCCATCGGGGCTTCTGGATCGGTCGTAACCCCAAGCATTGAGGGCACACGACCCATACTTGTCGAGATTCAAGCCCTGGTATCACCATGTAATTTCGGCGTCCCACGAAGAACAACAATCGGAATCGATTATAACCGTGTTTCTTTACTTGTGGCGGTCCTTGAGAAGAGGGCAGGGCTAAATATATTAGCACAAGATATTTTCATGAATGTCGCGGGGGGAATAAAGATCGTGGAACCCGCGATAGACCTTGGGGTCAGCGTTTCACTTGTTTCAAGCTTTTTGAATCGGCCCATACACCACGATTTAGTGGTGTTTGGCGAAGTGGGATTGTCAGGTGAAGTAAGGGGGGTCTCGCACGTCGAACTGAGATTAAAAGAGGCCGAGAAACTAGGTTTTAAGAAATGCATTCTACCACGAATAAATGTTGAAAGAATAAAATCTCCGGTCAGCTCCCTATCCCTCGTGGGCGTAAGCTCCATTGAAAGCGCAATTGAGGCAATCTTTTAGGAGGTTACCCACGTAATGTAATTTTTTTAGATGCGCGACTGGAAAGTCGCGCCTATCCAGATAACCAATCTCCAAGCAATTATCAGGTTGAAATCACCTTTGACATATAGACCCCTACTGCTATGATAAAGATCGATGACAAAATACATGAATACTTCCCCAATTGGCGTATTCGATTCGGGAATCGGTGGTCTAACAGTACTGAGTGAAATAAAAAAGTTATTACCAAATGAAAATTTTGTTTATTTAGGTGATACAGCCAGGGTTCCGTACGGTACAAAATCAAGCAAGACAGTAATAGCATATTCCCAAATCAATTCCAAATTTCTCGTATCAAAAGGGATTAAACTATTGGTTGTCGCTTGCAACACTGCCTCCGCTGTCGCTCTTCCTAGTCTTAGATGGGACCTTGAAATCCCAATTATTGGTGTTATTGAGCCCGGTGCCAGAAAGGCCGTCAGCACTACAAAAACAGGGAATGTAGGTGTAATTGGAACCCCGTCAACCATAAGGAGCGATGCATATAAAAAGGCTATTGAGAACATATCACCAGAAATACACGTGGTTTCCAAAGCATGTCCGTTATTTGTCCCATTGGCGGAGGAGGGATGGACTGAGGGTGAAATCGCAGAATTAGCAGCAAGAAACTACCTCGGGCCGTTAAAGGATTCGGGAATTGATGTGTTGATACTCGGCTGCACCCATTACCCTCTTCTAAAGCCCACGATTCAAAAGGTGGTTGGCGAAAGTGTTACATTAATAGACTCAGCCGAGGAAACAGCTATAGAAATAAAGAGAATCTTAAAGGACAAAAAATCGCTAAATGGTAACTCCTCACAAACTCAAAAGGAATTCTACCTTACCGATGTTTCAGAATCTTTCATAAATATAGCCGGAAGATTTCTCGGTGGCGAAATAGATCGTATTTATCAGATTGATTTAAAAGAGGAACAGTAGGCCAATAAGAAGGCGAAGTTAGATTAACCACGTCTAATTCTCGAAATCACAAAAGCTTAATCTTGTGCCATTAGTTTCTTAACTTCTTCAGCAAGGGGAGAAAGCACATCAAATAAGTCTCCACATATTCCATAATCGCATTTTTTAAAGATCGGAGCATCTGGATCCTTGTTTATCGCAACTATCACCTTCGACGAGCCCATACCCGAGAAATGTTGGATTGCACCTGAGACTGCCACCCCAACATATAAGGAAGGCGAAATAGCCTTTCCTGTTTGGCCAATCTGCATATCATAAGGGCAATAACCTGCATCAACAGCGGCACGCGTTGCACCAGGAGCAGCACGAAAGGCCTCAGCAAGCTCGTAAATATATTTAAAGTTCTCCTCGCTTCCTAGACCCCTGCCACCTGCGACTACCCTATCAGCCTCAGTAAGGGCAGGAAGATCAGACTTCTTTGTTTTTACTTCAATAATATTTGTCCAAATGTCATCTGGCTTTATTTCCACAGTTTCATTTATAATCTCAAGTGATTTTGGATCTTCTTCCGGCTTGAATGAGTTTGGTCTCACAGTTGTCATCATTGGTTTAAAATCAAGAAACTCCTGTGTACTAATTACCTTACTTGAATGTGAATAACGCTGGACTTTTAATCTATTATCATCTGTCAGGTCTATATCAATGGCATCCATAGTCAATCCTGCCTGCAATCTTCCGGCGACCCGGGGAAAGTAATCCTCAGTAAAATTCGTATTACCTGTGATGACTATACAGGGTTCATATTTTTTTATTAAATCGGTAAGCGCTTTAGTATATCCATCTGGGTTAGAATCTTTTAAAACGTCGTGTTCGACCACAAATACCTTTTCTGCTCCATACTTACCTAACTCTTCTGCTAGATCAGAAACTCCAGAGCCGAGAAGAACACCGCAAAGTGTCCCATCCAATTTTCCGACAAGCTTTCTTCTCGCCTCGGATAATGCTTCAAACGTAACCTTTCTGATTGTTCCGTCCAATTTAAGATCGGCTACCACCCAAACGTCCTTGCCCATTTATTCTCCTCCTATGAAACCTTATACTTTGAATCAAATCACCTTAGCCTCTTCCCTAAGAAGCCTGAGAAGCTCGCGTGCCGACTCTTTAACCTCATCCCCCTTTACCATGGGATTATCCTTACCAGTTATGATCTTCAGCTTTCTTTCAATCTGCGGAACACGAATATTTGTTGTCTTAACTCGAGATCCACCTTTGCCAAGATCTTCTACAGATAAACCAATTGCAGACAAATCGATATCATTTATGGTTACCTCCTTCAAGGGCTTCTTCTTTGCTTTCATGATACCGGGAAGTGAAGCGTACCTGGGCTCGTTCATTCCATCCGGACAGGTGATTAGTGCAGGTAGCGGTACCTCAACGACAACATGACCACCATCGATCTCCTTCTGACACGTTATCCTCTTTTGATCCGGATCAATCTGTATTATCTTACTGACGAGCGCCACATGTGGTATACCTAGCTCCTCTGCAATATGAATCCCGACCTGGACCGACTCCTGGTCTATGATCTTAAATCCGGTGAATACCAAATCGTATTCACCGAGCTTCTTTATCTCACTGGCAATAACCTTCCCGATGGCATAATTGTCTGAAGATCCAAAGTTATCGTCTTTTATATGAACAGCGCTGTCCGCACCCATGGCAAGTCCAGTACGAATTGCCTCTGCCACCCTTGCCGGACCCATCGTGACCAGTGTCACCTCCCCACCAAATTTCTCCTTTATCCTGAGGGCCTCTTCAACAGCAAATTCATCATAAGGGTTTAAAACCCATTTCATGGATGATGTGTCTATAGCGTCCCCGCTCGAAGCAACACTTATCTTAGCCTCAGTGTCTTGAGTCTGACTGATAACCACCACTATTTTCACTTTCTTTCCCTCCTTATATTTTTTTAGGAGCGCTTTGAACCTGTATGATCACACAGACAACATGACTTTTTAGGGTTCAAAGCGAGCATAAGTTTATCATCCATCCTATGCTTTTCAATAAAAAGTTGTATATTCCTTATCCCAGACAATAAATACAACACTAGTATTTACCGTTAGCAGCTTTGGTAATAAACCTTAAAATACGGTACGGATGAATTTTGTTGAGAATTCAAAAGCACTAACTTAAAAATTGCTTGGTTGTTTGAAGGCTATTAGAATAACCATTTAGCCTATTTTGTCAAACAGTATAGTTAGCAAGATTTTATTCAGAAAAGGAAGGGAAAAAATGCATAGGAACCAAATAAACAACGAAAAAACGAACACGAGATCTAAAAACAAAAATCAATTCATGTCATTCATTCAGGATCGTATATTCATCGAGGGTCCTCATTCAAGGCTACAGGAGTTATGGTTCATTATACGAGTCATGACCGAATTTTTAAAAGGTTTCCGAAAACTTCATTTCGTTGGACCGTGTGTAACGGTTTTTGGCTCAGCCCGCTTCGATGAAAATCATCATTATTATAAGCTGGCTCGATATCTAGGGAATAAACTGGCCAAATTGGGTCTCACCGTGATAACAGGAGGCGGACCTGGAATCATGGAGGCAGCTAATCGAGGCGCTAAGGATGCAGGCGGAAGATCAGTAGGATGCAATATTAGTCTACCTATTGAACAGAAGCACAATCCATATTTAGATTTTTTTGTTACGTTTGATTATTTCTTCGTAAGAAAGGTTTTGCTATTTAAATATTCCTATGCATTTGTTGTTCTACCTGGTGGTGTAGGTACAATGGATGAATTCTTTGAAGCAATTACGCTTATCCAGACAAAAAAGATCCTGAGTTTCCCTGTAGTGCTAATTGGCAAAGAATACTTCGAACCATTGATGGGATTTCTGAAAATAATGATCGAAGAAGGAACTATTAACGCAAATGATCTTGAACTGATGCTCTTAACCGATTCGGTAGAAGAGGCTATATCACACTTACAAAAACATGCAGTGGATAAATTTTCTCTAGATCTCAGAAAGATACCCACGCCATCCAAGCTTCTTGGCGAACAAAACCCTATGTCTTGATTTATAAAACGTCTTCATAGAGAAATCGGTGTTAAATACTGCTCTCCTGATATTTGTTATTTTGACCTGGGGATACTCGTGGGTACTAATGAAGGTTGGTCTCAACTATATGGAACCATTCACATTCGCTACCTGGAGATGCGCTATTGGTGGCCTTGCAATAATCCCATTTTTGTACGTGAAGGGAATTGCCTTTCCTAAAAGAGAAAAATTGCTTGATTACGTATTCGTTGGATTATTCCAGACGACTATAATGTTTGGTTTTATGTTATACGGGATGAAATTCGTCACGGCAGGAAAAACAGCGGTTCTTCTCTACACCATGCCCGTTTGGACCATGCTGCTCATCCACTATTATTTGAAAGAAAAATTAAATCGATCACAATGGGGAGGAATAGCAAGCGGATGCTTTGGCATTCTATGTATACTGGGTTGGGATACCTTAGTGCATCAAAACCTATTAATTTTATTCGGAGAATTACTGATTATAATTGGGGCGATTTCATGGGCGCTATCAAACATTTCCGTGAAAAGACGCATGGCAACTGAAAACACCTACATGTTAAGCGGAATACAGCTAATAATCGGTTCGGCCGGACTTGCCCTACTCGCAATTTCAACAGAGGGGATCTTTAAAGTAGAATGGACAGCGGAATCCATCTACGCGATCCTTTTCACCGCAATCGTCGCTTCTACCATAGATTTCACAATCTGGTTTTATCTATTAAAAAACATGGACATAAACACAGCAACCTTCTCATCAATGCTTGTGCCTGTTTGTGGATTGCTATTCGATTGGATGATTTTGGGCACAAAACTCGATATCGGAATTGTAATTGGAAGTATGCTGATATTATTCGGGATCTATCA
>DASWID010000171.1 GCA_036397855.1 Thermodesulfobacteriota bacterium
AACTGCACTAAGTGTCATACGGGAGGAACACAGAGCGACAACTTCAAGACTGAACCATCGAGGGCTGCCTGTGGCTCCTGCCATGACGATGTAAACTTTGAAAGCGGAGAGAATCATGGCGGAGGGATACAGCTTAGTGATAATAATTGCAACGGTTGCCATCTCCCATCTACAGATAAAGAGTTTGACCTCTCGGTTGTCGGAACTCACACAATTCCCCTGAAATCGGCCCAGGTTCCGGGAGTAAACTTTGAGATTGTGAGCGTCGAAAGTGCAGATATGATGTCAGATACTGTAGCACCTGGAGAACGGCCTAAGGTGACCTTTAGTATTAAAACCGATTCAGGAGAGACTATTCCACCATCTGATCTGAACTTCCTGAGACTCACCCTTGCTGGGTCAACAATCGAGTATTTTATCCAAGACTATAACGACGACGGGTTACCTATACCCGGAGACCCCTTGAGCCCGTGGACTCCTGGGGCGGAGGATTATAAACAGGAAGACCCAAGGCAAAGTGCCGTAGGACCGGATGCGTCCGGTAATTTTACTTATACTTTTACAGCCAAGATTCCGACCGATGCGACTGGCACCTATACCGTGGGGATAGAAGGGTATAAGTGTGCTACAGTTGAGGGTGCCAGCCAAAGAAAAGGAGGGACAAATTGTGATGGTACAAGGGATCCCAATGGAAACGGCACGGAGGATCCTGGTGAGGCCTTTAACCAGGTTCGTGACGCAGGACACAATGTAATTTTCGACTTTCCTGTTACAGATTCCGAAGCTGTCCCACGGCGAATGGCAGTTGATTCGTCGACAAAGTGTATCAACTGCCACGGCGTATTTTCAAAGGACTTCAGCATTCACGGTGGCATCAGAAACGATACCGTATACTGTGTTCTCTGCCACAACCCTTCGCATGACACATTAAGCAGACAAATTCCACCTATCGGGGAACCAACTATCACCAACTCTGTTGCTTTTAGGATCATGATCCATAAAATCCATACAGGAGAGGATCTGACTAATAAGCCATACTTCCTTTATTCTCCCCCTGGAGGGATGTTCCCTAACCAGTTTGAGAGACCTACTGACTTTAGTGAGATCCGCTTCCCGGGTGACAGGAGGGATTGTGAGGCGTGTCATTTGCCTAGTACATACATCTTAAACCCCGGTCAAGGTATCTTAGGTGGGAAGGTCTTACCTTCTACCAACCATGAGTTCGAAAGGGAAGAATCATCCAAAACGATCACAGAGACATTCTTTACTGAGCCAGTTATCTCGGTTTGTACGGCTTGTCATGACAGCCTTGTTGTAAACGAAGCTGGGGATGCACTTGCTGGAGAGGGCCATCCTGGCGGGGCTCAACCGGAGGGTGCCTGTATAGAGTGTCACGGTGTGGGTGAGTTCCTTGGCGTGAAAGAAGTCCATTTGCCCGGTCTTCCACCGGAGACGCGTATTGAGCGTCCGAACTAGCTATAAAACGGGAGTTAAATGAAGAAGATCCTGTTCGTATTGTTCTTCGTTGGCATCATAGGTTGTGTGGGCGAACAGAATGAGGGTCAAGACTTTGGCAATATTTTTGACAGCCCCGAAGGGCTGATCGTCACAGAAGAGGAACACCCTGATGGATGGGGTCGTTCAGATTGCTTCGCGTGCCACCCAGAGTTTGATATTCATCAGGTCGACCGTACAGGTGGTCTCCTCCCGATAGAGGAGATACAGGCATTGGTTGAGGAAGAAGGTCTCGCCAGTTGTCCTATATGTCATGGTGATAACGGAGTTGATGAGTGAAAAGAGCGATTCTACCCGCGTCTTTCATGATTCTAATATTCTTATTAGGTGAAAGATCGGCATTTGGCCAGGTAGAGATGATCCGTCCGAGGAGTTTGGGTTTTTTTGGGAACACGCTTACCCTATTTCAGGCGCCCAGCCCTTTGCTTCGTCCGGATAGAACCCGAAAGAATGTTTATCCCTTTTATCAATACCTGGAATTGAATGCTGCAAGCCCTTCAAATGGCCTATCTTTCAACACCTTTATGAGATATAGAGATATATTCAATGGGGAGGATGAGTCTTTCGATCTTTATAATGCATTCATCCAGTATTCTAATAAATCAAATACATTTGAGGTCCGTTTAGGAAGGCAGATCATAACCGAAAGTGTAACCTTTTTTCTTCTCGACGGCGGCTCGGTAAGCTTTAAGCCCGTGAACGGAATCGAACTTGTAGCATATGGCGGATACCAGGATAAAGACCTCCAACCCGAGCCCGAGCGGCCATTCAGAAGCTTTGCTGCGGCAGGGATTAAATTAAAATCCAGTAAAATTCTGGGCACGTTATTCACAATAGGCTATGAATTCTATAATCCGCAGGATTTTTCTTCGAGAAACTTCGTTAATATCTCTTTCAACAGGGTTGTACCCTTTACTGACTTTGCAGATTTTTACGGACTCGCCGAAATTGATGTAGGGGAGGGAAATCTAGGCCTGCTTACAGTCGGATTGGGAATCACATTGACCAGATCCCTTTTCCTCAATCTCGAATACGATAACTACGATCTTGATGAGGAACGCAAAGAATTTCAGCTTGATCCAATATATGACATCTTTTCGGTTGGACGTCTTAATCAGGCCAAGGTGGGTGTGACCTTCATACCTGCCAGTTTTCTGGAGGTCCAAGCCAGTTACGCTTTTTCCAACTACGATGTTCTCGATGATATAGACAGGAATGGTAATATCGCAAGGCTTGGATTTTCGTGGGACTTCTGGCGCGATATTGGTCTCACGGCGTTTAATGGTTTTTATTTTATCGATGGAAGGGACGACGACTATGCATTTGGTCTCAATTTCAATTTAAACGAGCAGATCTATAACGGATTGGATCTCCAATTTGCGTTTGCGTATGCCTATTACAATAAGATAACCAATCAGGAAGGTAACGCATTCAGCTACATAATGGGTTTTGAGTATCTTCTGGTTAAAAACCTCACGTTGAAGGCAGATGTAGAATTAAATACCAATCCTGATTTCAATAAGGATGCAAGGGTTGACCTAGGACTTAGCTACTATTTCTCGGGGACAAAATGAAAAATAAATTTATCTTAATTATCATTTTGATTTTTTTAGCATTCTATGGTTGCCGGAAGCAGGAGCGAGACATCGAGTGGGGGTGGAAACAAGACAAGCCGGTAACACCTCAGAAGCATTTTTCTCATAAATTGCATGAGAACGTGCTGAGCGAAGAGGGACTTGACTGTGAAGCATGTCATCCAGTTGGTTTTGTAATTGAGGAGAAAGAAGAAGAGAAAAGGGCTGAAATTTCGGGCAAATCCCTAATACCGGGGAAAGAAACATGTCATTTTTGTCATTTTAATCCTCAGGCAGGTAGTATCGCACCGAATAGTTGTGACACTTGCCATGTCGATATGCGCGGTATAACACCTGCTAATCATAACTTTAATTGGTCTGTAAAACATGCAGTATTCGCAAAGGCGGATGCGAATTCTTGCAACACCTGTCACAGCCCCAGGTTCTGCGAAGATTGCCATAAGAGAAGAGATCTTCCCACCCTGAGGGTTCACGACAGGAATTTTAGGTTTATCCATGGCATCGAAGCCAGGGCAAATCCGAGAGAATGTGGAAACTGTCACGAGCTCAAGTCCTTTTGTGACCAGTGCCATATAAGGGGCGGGTATGACAGGTAAATTAAAAGGCAAGAAGATATTGTTATTGATAACATTCATTTTGCTTTCCTATTCGATTTCCAGGTCCCAGGAAAGTCCACACTCAGCAATGGAAGAAAATCCTAAAGATGAGGGGAATTGCCTTTTTTGCCATTCGGAGCTACCTAAAGAGGGAGAGAAAGCGCCTAATTACCTGCTTAACTTTGAACCATCAGAGGCGTGCTTGGCGTGTCATTCGGCATCTCAGCATGTGGGATCAAAGGAGCATTTAGAATATTCAATTCCTCAATCGAGTAGTCTTCCCGGCGATGAGAACAATAAAGTTGCCTGTTTTTCCTGTCATGACCCCCATCCACAGGGAATCATTAAAGGTAGGATTGTTTACGAAATAGAGCTTGGACAGCATGAAAAGGAGTTTATAACCCAGGTTGTAATTCCGGAGAGAGGGGGAAAGATTGCGCTACCCGAGAAAACAAAGGTGCTCCTCCGTCTTCCACTCGAAGATAATAAGCTCTGTGTCAATTGTCATGCTACGCCAAATTGATTTGTTCTTTTTATAAATTTACCAAGTCAGGTATGTGAATAGTTAAACAAGTGGGAGGGCACCGTCCTGTGTCTTTTTGAGTTCTTGATTCCAGCTAAATTCCAGATACAATGTTCCACACCAATGTCAGCAATGGAGGATAAGTCATATGAAGAAATCTTTATTTGTTTCAATCATCATCTCCTTTCTAATTGTTGGAGTAGGATTAGCTGTCATGAAGGACACTGGTTATTATAAACCCTCAGTACCCACTTGGCTTACTGGATCAACTGAAGAAAAGGTAAACGAACTTGGGCTTGTTCAACCGTCTTATGCCGACCTCATGTTGTGGACTGGAATCCGTCTTAATGAGTTGTTTGCAGCAGGGGTCACCGGAAAAACACAGTATGCAAAGCTCCAGGCAAGGAAAATCGAAGAGACATTGGAAAAGGCGGCAGTGGTCGATCCAAGAAGAAGGTCGGGAATAGAGGGACTTCTTTCAGCTAATTATCCGGGGCTCATTGAAGCGATAGATTCGAACAAAACAGATGTATTTCAGGCCGCTTTTGGAAAGCTCTACG
This sequence comes from Thermodesulfobacteriota bacterium, assembly GCA_036397855.1. Classification (NCBI taxonomy): domain Bacteria; kingdom Pseudomonadati; phylum Thermodesulfobacteriota; species Thermodesulfobacteriota bacterium. Next base: position 4,790 of record DASWID010000171.1, read on the forward strand.
CTAGTTGTGTTAACTGTCATGTTAAAAACGGAGTCCACTTTTATCCTCTGATTCCCACAACATCTATAAGTCCCATAACAGCGGGCTCTATACAATCATGGGAAGAGATCCAGAAGCATTTGCGAGAGGAGCAGGAGAAAAAGTAATCCGAGTTTAAGACAAAAGAAGAGTCTCTCCATATATATACCTTACAAATGACTTTTTCAGGTTAAAGGATTTGTGTCTAACGAAACATGCGGTGCCAACATAATAATTGCGCAAAGAGATTAAACCTTGAAACAATAGATCTAGTACGAAGTTTATACGTTATGAAGAAAGGATTTAAAATAAGCGAAGCGAGTATGAAGTCTAAACTAATTCTTTAATACAGGAGGATCCTTGAGATGAGACATGTATTAGTTTTTATCATTGGAATGGCCATTTTGATGACTTCCAGCATGGGCAATCGTTTTGCTCAGGGTGAGGAAGGATCGGTAGAAAAGGGCAAAGAGGTGTATACTGCAAAAAAGTGTGGCCTATGTCATACCGTAGATGGTAGTGGTGGTAAGAAAGGGGGAGACCTCTCTGATATAGGCGATAAAAAGGATGCCGAGTGGTTGACAAAATATATGAAAGATCCAAAATCTCTTATACCTGAAGCCAAGATGCCTGCTTTCAGAGGGACTGATGAAGAACTACAGAATTTGGTAGCATATTTGACGAGCCTGAAGAAGGCTAATTAATTCTTGAGCTAGGATATTTATAAGGCAAATCGAGCCCGGAATTGTGACACTTAAATTAAGAATCGGTAGAGACGCCTTTTCATAAATGAATAACCTTGCAGCAAGGTTCCGGGTAAAAGTACCTAAAACAAAAGGCTCTTGAGTCATTGCTAGAGATGTCACATAATTTGTGGATAATATTTTTATTTTGAATGTGCTATTTTTCTGAGCCCGTCTCCAATGGAAATGATTTAAATGGGCATTCAAAAAATTGTAAATTTTAAATTCGATCTCGAAAAAATAATTATAGATTCTAGCCCCTAAATATCTAACACCTGCAATTGCGAGGGATCCTGAGAGAATTCGAAGGGGACGAAGCAATCCCCAAGAATTAAGAAAAGATGAGATTGCTTTGGGATAAAACCTCTCGCAAAGACAGAATGGGAGCAAACCTGGATTCCCACTTACGGAATGTGGGAATGACACTTTGTGAGATTGCTTCAATTTGCCTCTCAAATTTCGCAATGACGGAGAACCGCAGGGTTGTGGGTCACAGCAGTAACAGTGTAATGCCTATCGCAAGCTACAGGGAATTTGCGGGTTAAAATGTCATGAATTCGCGTAGTAGCTTCCTCATTGGTACTATCCTCATCAGCGTGATCGATCACTTTATGCCGTCTGAATTTATGACATCTTACATTCTTTACCAACCAAATTCTCACCATATTAAAACGATTTTCCTTGGTATCGTTCTTGCACAAAACCTTCGTAATAGACATGAGGATAAGTATAGCCGCAAAACTGATGCTAGGCTTTTTAGTTCTTTTACTGCCGGCAGCTCTCATCTTGGGAGGATTCAGCTATTACTCAATTCGCAAGCTCATAGGAATAAATAAGCAGCTGGAGGAAATTACCACCTCCCTTGATGCAACCAGGGAGTTAAACATAGCTGTTGCGAACCTCGTTATACCGGTGAACGAATATACTATTAATGGAGATATTAACGCTAGGGATCATTTTGACAGATTATTAAATAGCGTTGATACGAAACTAAACACCTGTGCTAATTCTTCCTGCCACTTCGCGTCGAATGAGCCAAGGGAAATGGCAAATAGCATTCTTCTCGGGGTAAGCAACATCAAGGAAGTCGCCCAAGGGCTCTTTGGTCTCGATGATCTGTCAAGGAACTCGCACGGTTCTAATGCAGTTAAAGAAATTAACGATATACTTTACTTTCTGAGTGCCCGTCTTAATTTTATGTCCCGGGCGCTGATTGAACGTGTACAGCTACTCAAGACCCAATCGTACGAGGAGGGCCGTAAGACTCTCCGCTATCTATTCGTTTTTTCTCTATCGGTCATGGCAATGTCTGTATCTGTGGCGTACATTATTTCCCGAAAAATAGCAAATCCTATCCGGAGTCTGCTCCAGGGAACTAAACATATTATCAAAGGCAACTTGGACTGTCATGTGAATGTTGCACAACGTGATGAGGTGGGAGAGCTTGCCGAATCGTTTAACTCGATGATTGATGAAATTAAGGGATACAGAGAACGGGTCGAACTTTACAGGCAAGGACTGGAAGAGAAGGTTAAGGAGAGAACCGAGGAACTGATGCGAAAGGATGAGAACTTACGTCAGTCCGAGAAGCTGGCCTCGATAGGACTTCTGGCCAGCGGAGTTGCCCATGAACTCAATAATCCATTGACGAGCATCCTTATGAGCGTTGGTCTCTTGATGGAAGATGTCAAAGCAAGCTCCGATCTTTACAATGAGCTTGAAAAAATAAATGAGGACACGAATAGATGCATACAGATAATCAATGAACTTCTTGATTTTTCGAGGCACAGTATCCCCGATAAGATCCCCTGTAATATAAATTCCCTTCTAGGGGAATCGCTCAATATGTTACGTCATAGTGTGGATTTAGAAAAAATCGTTGTAAACGATGATTTCTCAAGCAATCTTCCTCCGGTATATTGCGATCCGGACCAAATGCAACGGGTTTTCATGAACACAATCACCAACGCAGTTCAGGCAATGCACGGGGATGGGATCCTAACTCTCAAAACTTACCTGAATGGTAATTTTGTCAATATCTGTGTTCGAGATAACGGCCCGGGCATCCCACAAAGAATGAGACAAAAGGTCTTTGATCCATTTTTTACGACAAAGAGAGGGGGGTCGGGACTCGGGCTCTCGATCAGCCATAGAATTATCCATGACCATGGTGGGAGGATCGAAATTTATAGTGCTACAATCGATGAACCTAAAGACGAAGCTGGTATACAAATAACGGGAACGGGCGTAGAAATCCTTATCCCAATAGAGGGTTAATCTATGTGTATGAGCAATAAAGAAGAGAGCAAAGGACGTATTCTGGTGGTTGACGATGAGCAGAATATCTGTGAGTCCATAAAAAAGACACTTGAGCGAAGTGGTTATTCAGTCAGTGCCTCTCAAGATGGATATGAAGCGCTAAAAATGGTCGGCACAGATGGCTACGATATGGTTATCTGCGACATCCGAATGCCGGAGCTAGATGGACTTCAGATATTAGACCAAATTAAGGAGATTAATCCTCGAATTGTTGTCTGTATGATTACCGGATACGCTTCGATCGATACGGCAATTACCTCTATGAGGCATGGAGCCATAGATTATATTACAAAGCCCTTTAAACCGGATCAGATCCGTTTCATTGTCAATAGAGCTTTTCAACAGAAGAAACTGGGAGATGAAAGCATAAATCTTAGACATGAACTGGGGAACTTCTACGGACAGGATGTGGTCATCGGGAATAGCAAGAAAATGCATGAAGTGTTTGACCTTGCTCTCAAGGTATCTGAGACAGATTCCAGCGTGTTAATTTTAGGAGAAAGCGGCACAGGGAAAGAGGTTCTTGCACGAATCATTCACTTTAAAAGCCTCCGAAGTAACAACTCCTTCGTCACGGTGAATTGTGCCGCCATACCGGAGACACTTCTGGAAAGCGAGCTCTTCGGTCATAAGAAGGGCGCCTTTACCGGAGCAATCTATACTAAGAAGGGTAGTTTTGAACTGGCGGATGGAGGGACTCTTTTCTTGGATGAGATCAGCGAGATGAAAAAGGATATGCAGGCTAAGATTCTTCGCGCACTAGAGGCAAAGAAAATAAAGAGAGTGGGGTCAGAAGATGAAATTAGCGTGGATGTAAGAGTAGTTGCCGCCACTAATAAAGAGATTACACAGGAGGTCAGAGAGGGCAATTTCCGTGATGACCTATATTATCGCCTGAACGTCGTACAGATAAAAATTCCGCCCTTACGCGAACAAAAAGAAGACATTCCCATTTTTGCCAGGCACTTTCTTAAGAAGTATTCAGAGGAGCTGAAAAAAAACATTTTTGATTTTTCTGAAGGGGCAATGGCTCGCATCATCGATTATGATTGGCCCGGCAACATAAGAGAGCTCAAGAATGCAATTGAGCGTGCGGTAATATTCGCAGAAATAAATGGCCTTATCCGGAGCCATCACCTACCTCAACACATTCTTGAGGGAACTGAAATCCCACCCGCTGAGAGAGAAAAGGAGGCAAAAAGGGAACCGGTAGACAAAGGGTTCCGGACATTGAAGGAAGTTGAGGATGGCTATATAAAGGAGGTTCTAAGATACTGCGGCGGAAACAGAATTAAGGCCGCAGAGATCCTTGGAATCTCCCCAGTCACGATATGGCGAAAGTGTGGTAAATAAACACAGAATTAAAAAAGGATCAGGACCGATGTCCAGAAAACGGGCCCTGATCCCAATCCTCAGAGATAAACACTAACCGTAGTTCGCTGTGTCCCTTTACTCCTGATGGCATGAGCTACACGGCGCTTGAGCTATAGCAAAGGGTGCCGGGAACGGGGCATTGTAGGGATTGTCCTCAAAGTGACAACCCACGCATCTGCCAACGTTATCTTGCTCAACTACAGCAGGATGTATTCCATCCCAATCTTCTGCATGCGGATAGGGATCTCCACTGAACGGTACTCCGGCAACTTGCTCGTATGAGGTCCTAAGTGCAGTGACTGCGAAAGCTGTGTTATGCACCCCCTCACTCTTGTCTTCCTCTAAAGCAAGAAAGTTGAAGGACGCCTTGAATACGTCTTCGTCAGGGATTCCCCCTGCCGGATGAGTAAAGCAGGACTCGTCTGTCTCTGCCTGTTCTATCGTGCAGCAACTCTTCAGCAGTCTGACCCTTCCGTGGAACGGAACCGGACTGGGCTTGCCTTCTGGAACACAACCGGCATCCCAGCCTGCATCCATTGCAAATTCACCTATTTCGTCCTTGAGAGCTTCTAAAAGGCCTTCAACCTCGGTTTGTACGCCTTCTCTCATGCCATTACCATTGAAGTCTCCATAGGTATGCGGAATATTGAATGCAAATGTCTCGCCTGAAGTGGCATGACATCCGGCTGACAAACAGCCTGACCCTTGCGGATTTTGATCCGTGGGGAGTAGACCCGTGTTTTCAAAATCTGTATCCCCATCTTTTACAAGATGCGTATGGTCTCCAACCCGATTGCGTTCAGGGCCAGCCTGGTCGCGATTCGCAGCCATATGGCAGTCCACGCATGCGTTTTCGGTAGCGGTGCTATGGGGTGAATTTGGATACACTCCACCAGGGGCATCCGATTCGAACCAAAGGTTCTCACCAAGGAATATGTCTCCCTGAAGGCTAGCGTGCGCATCGTTCTGGTTTGTTAGCGTATTTGGGTTGCTAATTGGTCTCCTTGAGTTATGGCATCCTATGCACGTCGCTCCTACTCCGACGCTATCCGGAACCGTGTACATGGCCAGGGTGGTAAAGCTGCCAAATCGCCTCACCTGCGCCGGGTAGCCGGCTTCATTGTGCGGGTCATGGCACGCTGAACACGTCTGTGGCTCGGCAAAATCAGCCGGAGGAGCGAAAGTCGGAACGTCGCCCGGTTCGCCCCCGTTCCTGATCCATATCACGTTCCCCGCTGTGCTGTGACAACGTGCGCAGCTACTATTGAGTGCCGGATCGTCCTCTCCCAATGGGCTCGTTTGGAGGTTTCCTGTGGTCACAAATTTTGAGTGCGGGGAGTTGTTCCATTGATTAGGTATTAGGTGAAATGGAGGTTCATCGTGACACTGGAAACAATCATTAGCCGTGTAGTTGACTATTATCGCATCAGGGCTTCCGCCCGATTCTGCATGCTCTTTTCCTGGTCCATGGCAGTTTTCACACTGTATGTTTCCCAGAACCTGAAGGTCTGCTGGAATGGCATCGAAGTTTCCGGGCATAAGCTCGGCGGGAAATTCCCAGCCAACCATTTCTTGAACATCGTCAAACCCGCCATTGAATATGGTGTTTCCCAGGTCGTAGCCTACTGTGTGACAGTATATGCAGCCTTCGTTATAGCTGGGAGATAACTCTCCATCAACGCCTCTTTGGAAGAATGATGCATGACCGGTAGCCAGCCATGGCTGATATTTTGGGGTTAGGGTTCTGTCATCGTCCGATCTTGTCTGAGCTATAGAGTGACAAGCCATGCAGTTGACCCCATCTGCGGTAACTCCTAGCCATTCACTTACATTGAATATACTAAAGCTATTTCTGGAGACCGATTCCGTAATCATATAATCTCCAACCACATCAGGGGTGAAGTGAGGGGTTCTTGAGGATGCATCTGGGATTGATGCAGCTGACCCGGCGGGCTTGCCGGTTATTGACCAATTATAGGAGTTCTGAATTCCTCCGTTAAAATACACCGGGAGTCCAAGATGGGTGTTAGCCTGGAAGGGCAGGGTCTCAGTTTCGGGATCGAAATTTGAGGGTATATACTCATCTTCCCAACCTCCATACTGAGGAGCGGATGTGCACCTTATCTCTTCTTCTATCTCGTCTTTACCATCGCTTACTTTAACGTCGAGTATATAGTTAACCTCCTGAGCGCTGAAAGGCCGAATCTCAAATCTGTCGCGAAGGCCTCTGTTCAAATTGGCCAGAGTTTCCTCAATAGTAAAGGTGGTGAACGAGACTGTATCAGTATCAGCACCTGTGAGCGTAGGGGCGGGTAAACCAAACTCTGGGTCGCCGCCAGGCCATTCTCCAACGTTTCCAGACGCAACACCGAATTTCCACTCATAGGTAATGGGCCTTTTGGTAGTGGAAATCACTTCGACAGTGACCTGTGCCTGGGCGCCGAAGCCTACACTTTTACACTGGGTCTGATCAAGTTGTACTTCGAGAGGTGCACCGCCCCCGCCACCACCCTCCTCATTTTCACAACTAATTATGCCGAACGCCAGTACCGAGAGTAAAATAGTAAAGAGTACATAACCTATTTTCTTACCCATGATTTTACTCCTTTAAGTCTTTTTTCATTTTCTCTTTACTGCAAAACCGATTATCCGACGACAGGCGTTTCGATTTCGGTGTATCTTTCTTTAAGCTCACAACTAACACATTTAGCAGCAATTATCATGCCAGAAACCTTTCATTCAAAATGCTCGTAAAGTCTGGCGAAATACCATCTCACCCGCTATAAACTTAGCATTGACAGTATCTTAGAATCAACTCAGTTTAAAAAATGGAAAGATTGGTTAGGCCCGGGATTCATTTATCATCGTGATAAAAAATTGATATATTGCATTTTGTATAATATCCATCAATTTATTGCAAATTGTAATAACGTAAAAATCAATCATTTCAATCAATTATAGGAGAAACATTTCATTTTGAAATCATCGGCTGGATAAATTCTCAAATTCTCGTCTATCATGGATATTCAGGGTTAAGGAAATACTTTTTAATTATAGGGAGTTAGAAATTAACAAATTTTTCGTCCAACCGGTCTTATGCTTCGGTATGGATATTGCCATGTAGATAATTTAATTGTAGGCACTTGTGGACAGAAAGATGGAACACACGGATGTACGGGTCTTTAAACAGGGGCACTCTTTAAGGTCTATTCAGCGTGGAACAACCTGTATTCGTGTAATATATGAAAGCGACCCAATAGAAGTATTAACAATAGAGCTGGGGCCGAAAGCTTCGGTTGATGAATCCTACCTCTGGTACAATCCGTCATTCCACATGATTGTGGAAGGTAACATGGCATTTGAAGTAGGTGACAGGTCCTACGAGCTTCTTCGGGGTGAGGGAATATCGATATTAGATAATGAGCGCTATAAGATCCATAATCTCGTTGATACCAAGGGGCTAATTTTTTGTTTTTTATTTAATACCACTCGAGGTAGTCGCAATTCGGATCTAGTAAAGGGCGAGGTACAGTAAACCACTAAACCTCATTTTCAGAGTTTCCTACGAAGTATTCTTTTAATTTGGCCACTTCATCAAGGTTAAATATTTCCCGGATTGTATCTACATAGATGTCACCTGTTAATTTAGAAGCCTCTGTTTTTAACCTGGTGACCGGGTGATGGAGAATCTTACCTATAATTCCAGATGCCATATCTTCTATGATCTCCTTCTCCCTTTCCGAGATGTTGCCTAACCTCTTTAAAGCCTTCTCAACCTCAATGCGTTTAATTTCATGAAACCTTCTTCTTATGGAGATGATGGTCGGTACGGCCTTAAGGCCTTCGAGCCACTTCTGGAATTCTGTGTCTCCCTGAAGCACTATCTCTTCAGCCTTCTGTATGTGATCATTCCTCACATTGGAGGTTTCAAGAACGAAACCTTGAAGGTCATCCATATCGTAAAGATAGACGTTTTCAAGCTCCCCAACCCTCGGGTCAATATCTCTGGGAACCCCAATATCTATCATAAACATGGGCTCATTACGCCTGAGCTTTAGGGCATCCCGAACGTTCTGCGTCTTTATTATAAAATCTTTAGAACCGGTGGCGGTAATCACTATGTCGGATTCCTTTAGGTAATTGTAAGCCTCTTCGATTCTTATCGCTCTACCCCCTGTTTTTTTAGCGATCTCTTCGGCTCGCCCGACCGTGCGATTTGCAATTATTAAGTCTCTTACCCCTGCCGCTACAAGATGAGTCAGGGCATTCTTGCCCATGCCTCCTGCCCCTATGAGCATAACTCTTCTTCTTGAAAGGTCGTCAAATATCCTTTTTGTAAGCTCCACCGCTGCATGACTTACCGAGGTCGTATAGCTTCCTATCCCGGTTTCCGTTCTCACCCTCTTTGCAACAAAAAAGGCACGATCGAAAAGTCGGTTCAGTATAGGCCCTGTAGTCTTTTTTTCAACAGCCATTCTATAAGCATCCTTTACCTGTCCCAGTATCTGTGGTTCACCCACCACCATCGAATCTAGGCTGGACGTAACTCGAAGCATGTGCCTTGTAACAGCATTTCTGATCAAAACATACACGTAGCGAGCAAAGTACCGTATAGGAACACCATGAAATTCGGATAGAAATCGTTTAATTTCCTCTATGCCCTCTTCATTTTCCGTTACAGCATATACCTCCACACGATTACAGGTAGAGAGGATTGCACATTCTCGAATTCCGGCTTTTTCTCGCAAGCCATCCAGTCCAGCTCCAAGGGAGGACTTTTCAAAGTAGAGATTCTCCCTTACCTCAACAGGAGCAGTCTTATGATTAAGTCCGACAAGAACCAATCTCATTTCCTTGAAGGGTAATCGGGCAAACTTTGTGCCAAACAATTACAGACCGCTAAAACAATTTAACTGGCAAATTCCCCGTAGCTCGCTACAGGGAGTTTCGTTAGAAGCAAAATATTTAGTATGTCAGATTTTCATACAACTCATTTGCTATTCTTGATAAACATAATTAGGCGATAGTAAAAGGGTTGGATTTTATGGCCTGTTGACCCTTTGGCATGGAACTTGCTCTCAATGAAGCTAGGGCGTGACTAGAAAAAAACTGACATTCGTGGCTGGTGCAATAAGTTTCATTGTTTCTATTTTCGTTTTCATTTTTCACTATATTCCTCGTATATTCTGGACTCTTGATGTGGAAAAAGATAAATTAACTCTGAACCAGTTGTGGCGACTGAAAGGAAGGCTTTACTTGTCTTACACGATGTTTTACTGTTAGGAACCTCTTTCCAGAATGCTGAACAAAGTGGATCTATTCATGATTATTCTGGGCCTCTTGGTTAATCCCCTCACCGTAGGAGCCATGACCGACCATCCCATTGTTAAGAAGGAAGGGTACACAGAGAGTCGCGTCTGTGGCACCTGCCATACAATGATATATAAGCAGTGGAAAAATTCTTTACATGCTTCTTCCATCAGCGACCCTGTTTTTCTCGGTGTTTATAATGAAGTGGAGCAGGAAGAGAATAGAAGATTCTGTCTTAAATGTCATGCTCCTACGGTGAGGGTTACCGGCGACTTTGACTTCGCCCAGGACATAACCAAAGAAGGGGTTACATGTGATTTTTGTCATACCATAAAAGGCGTAAATCTAGGTAAGCAAGAACCATTTGAATTTGCGCTGGGTTTTGTAAAAAGAGGTCCACTTAAGAGCGACTTGGAAATAGGACATGAGAATCTCTATTCTGAGATCCACCTAAAGGCCGAATTCTGCGCCGGATGTCATGAAGTCGTAAATGAAAATGGATTTCACGTAATGAGCACCTATACGGAATGGAAACGGGGGCCTTATGCGGAAAAGGGGATTCAATGTCAGAATTGTCATATGCCAGAAGAGTTTGGGGTCCCTATTGTTAATCCTGAAATCGCAAGAACCCAACATAATGTAACTGCGCATAAATTTCTAGGGGGACATTCTCAAATAAATATAACCAGGGCTGCAACGCTAACCCAGGTTATCGACAAAGCCGATGACCACATCTCAGTGGTAGTCTATGTAACCAACTCAGAAGCGGGGCATTCTCTACCCACAGGCATTCCTTCACGTAAAGTAATACTCACGGTTAAACTTCTGGATCGCAGGGGACAGGCCCTTGAAAATAAGGAGGTTATATACAGACGAGTTCTCATTGATGGCGAGGGAAGAGAGATTCCAGAAGAAAATATTAAAGATATGTTTCTAAAAGCTACCTCTGTAAAGAGCGATAATCGTATTAGACCAAAGGAAACGCGGAGGGAGGAGTTTACCTTTCCTCTTCCGAAAGGAATTGGGGGGACCCTTTTGGTGGAATCTACATTGGATTATGAATTCAGAGTTCCTTACCTCGAACCAAATATAATGAAGGTAGAGATGGTACGGAATGAAGAAATAATAGAAATTCAGAAACGAAGCATAGGCATATGGGGTTGGTTTGCTTTGCTTGTTGTAGTTTTGGTAGTTTTATTTTTACTGCAAATAACATATCAAAGACTAAGGAGGTAACCCCGGTGGGCGATGAAATCGGAAGAAGGGATTTCTTTGGCACGCTTGTTAAATGGATATTTGGTCTTACAGTGTTAAGCTGGATACCGCCTATGGTAGCATACCTTTTACCAAAATCGGCGGCCGAGACAGAAAAGGTTTTTGTAAACCCTTCGGGTAACCCCATAATGGTGTCGGCTGTCTCAGAAGAGGGATCAAAAGTAGGACTTGCTTTTGGTCACCCCACAGTTGTCATCGATTATAAGGGCGAGCTCAGGGCCTTTTCAGCCGTATGTACACACCTAGGTTGTATTGTACAGTGGAATAAGGATACAGGTATCTTTTTGTGTCCTTGTCACGCGGGTAAATTTGACGCCAATGGAAACGTTATTTCAGGCCCGCCTCCCAAGCCACTTCCCCAGTATGGTGTTAAAGTCGTGGGAAATGAAATAAAACTTTTAGAGGCTTAATAAGTTGAAGAAAATAGTTGATTGGATCGATGAGAGAGTTGGAATTAGAGAGGTAATAAAAAGTAATCTCACCGGGTATATGGTCCCGGCAAATCTAAGTTTTTGGTACTCTATGGGTGCCGTGCTCCTTGCAATGCTTTTAATTCAGTTTATATCCGGGATATTGCTTCTCATATATTATATCCCCGATGTAGACAAAGCCTTTGATAGCGTCACTTATATAACTAACGAGGTTCCATTCGGGTGGTTAATGAGAAGGGTTCATGCCATGGCAGCGAACATATTCATAGCCGTACTCTTTCTCCATATGGCGAGTACTCTTTTTATGGGCTCTTATAAGAAACCCAGAGAGCTACAGTGGATATCGGGCTGCGTGCTTTTATCTTTAGGATTTTTAGCAGCTCTCTCCGGCTATCTCCTTCCTTGGAGCCAGCTCTCCTACTGGGCGACGACAGTTGCAACGGATACGATAAGCGCGGTGCCTTATATAGGTAATGAGCTTGTAAAGTGGGTGAGAGGCAGTGAGAGTGTAGCGCAAGCAACGTTGGGTAGATTTTTTACCCTGCATGTTATAGTCGTACCCTTATTATTTCTAATGCTCGTAGCCATGCACCTGTTCTTTATGAGGAGAACCGGCATATCCAATCCTCCGGGGACTAAGACAGGAGAGGTAAAAAAGGTTCCCTTCGTGCCCCACTTTGCCTTAGAGGATCTGAAGGTTATATACTTTTTCCTTGGAATCCTTTTCATTTTTGTCTTCTTCTACCCAAAGCTTTATTTTCCAACGGATGCCTTGGAACCGGCGGACCCATTTTTTACACCTCCTCACATAAAACCTGAGTGGTATTTTCTTGCAACCTACCAGATGCTTAAGCTCATTCCAAATAAGTTTCTGGGGGTATTTATACAGATTTTGCTTATTCTTTTTCTTATCTTCTTACCTCTAATTGATGTCGGGAGTGAACGAAGTCCGTTAAAAAGACCTGTTTTCCTGATACTTGCAGTTCTTGGGGTTTTGGTGTTTCTAGCCCTTACTGTTTTGGGAAAAATTCTCTAGAAAAGGAGACAGGATGATCATCAAATATCTACTCTTTTTTTCTTTTGGCTCGCTTCTCTTTGCTTTTGTAGCTCAGGTTTTTGCCCAAGAGCAGGAAAGCTCCTGCATTTCTTGCCATACCGAGTTTGGGGATGATTTGGCCAAGCCAGTAGGGCTTTGGCAAGAAAGCATTCACAAACAAAATGGTATCTCTTGTAACAACTGTCACGGCGGCAACCCTGAGTTACAGGATATGGAAGCAATGAGCCCGGGGGAAGGTTTTGTCGGGGCCCCTACAGAAGAAGAGGTTCCCGAGTTCTGTGGAAAGTGCCATGTGGCTGTTATGGAGAACTATATGAAGAGTCCTCATTGGCTAACCGAGAAGAAGAAACGCCCAGTTTGCACTACGTGCCATACCGCTCACCATCAGCAAAGGGCTACAGTGGGTCTTATCAGCGAAGAGAATTGCTCAAGGTGTCACACCTATGAACGGGCAAAAAAGATAAAATTTGTTATGGAAGGAACGGAGACGAAGATAGACCAGCTTAATAACAGTATCGAGAAGGTTAAGGAAGAGGGTTTTGATACGCAAAGCCTTGAAGCTGCACTCTTTGCAAACAGAAACCAGTTTCACCGCTTAACCCATGTTCTTTCGGTCGACTTAATAATAGACAGGACTGGCACGATCACGGATGATATAGACAAAATCGAAAAGGCAGTGAAGGATGATGAAACCACAATCAAACGTAGAAAGATCTTTGGAGCAATCCTCATAGCATTTCTTTTTATCTCGGCATTCGTGATTCACAATTATAGGAAATCCTTATCGTGAACTCTTCCAAAAAAGGCATAGGGTTTTATCAGTTACTTGGGGCTAATTGTAAGAACCCTTTAACGCGTAGGTGAGTATTTATCCCTCGATTTAATTGGCAGTTTTTAGCACATCCTGGCTCCCACTAGATGCCAATTGAGATAAATTGTTCATTTGCTTCGCTCTTTTATTGTCGGTGAATCTTTTCAAAAGACTTATGGAGCGTTCAAACTCGGATGCGTCCTTAACCTCTAGATACCCCTTTTGCACGGTACGATTGAGTATACTTTCTCCCAATTCGGATCTAATGATAAGTATTGTCCATCCCTCTGTTCCCACACCGCCGGCTGAAATATCGGCGTACTCGGCGCTAAAGTCACCACAGTATTCGCACTGGTCCCTGTGATAAGGCTTTAATTCCTCGAGGGGAGTTTCAATTCTTGTTCCATCTCTCAAATCTATAAAAACCTTTCTTTTTATGTTTACTTTGATTATTTCACGAGGATCAAGCCCGAGTTTTCCTATTATGTATTCACGCATATAACCGTCGTAATCATAGGATTCGGTACAGAAAAGACCTATTGCCAATCTTACGGAATCCACATATTGCCTGAGGTGTCTTTTCTGTTTTTCTACGTTTTTTGAACCTCTATCGGGAGTGATAAAGCCTGTATCCGCTCCTAAGGCTGCGGCGTATCCCGAGATTTCGCATGGGACCCCAACTAAAGCGAGATTTTTTAACTTGAATTTATCTACGGCTTCTACAAGAGCCAGGGGGGTTGGGCAATACGTATACCAAGATTTTGAAGTACGCATTAGCTCGTCTACGCTTTTTACAACAGTCGGTACAGGCTCAAGCCATAGATTATCGGAGGGACCAGCTACTGCGGCACCTTCAATGATCCCTTCCTCAAAAGCACACCTCAGAATCTCCCTTACTGCCCCACCATCTTGTGCATTTGCAACTACGTTTGGATTAGT
>DASWID010000172.1 GCA_036397855.1 Thermodesulfobacteriota bacterium
GGTATACGCCGTCGACTACCCGGAAAGTGTTAATTCCCTTATTCTTGTAGCGACAGGCGCCAGGCTCAGGGTCGCCAAAGAAACCCTAAATTTGGTAAAAAACGACTACGATAAATTTTGTGAAATCGCTCCGTCCCGCGCTCTCGCGTCTTCATCTTCGGATGAATTAAAGGAAGAATTCAGAAACGGACTCCTGAATACCACACCCGAGGTAGTATATCAGGATTTTATCGCATGCGATGAGTTTGATACCGTGGACGAACTTGAGGAAATCTTGGTCCGGACACTCATTATTTCAGGCGATCAGGATATTCTAACCCCCGTAAAATATGGGGAGTATCTCCACGAAAAGATTAAAAACTCAATGCTTCACGTTATAAAGGACGCAGGACACTTTATGATGAAAGAGAAACCTCATGAATTCAATAAAGTTCTAATGAATTTCCTAGAATCCCCATGAGGATTCGTTTAATACAGAACCCTTCAGGTAGGAAAACGTCAAATGGAGTTTTTCTTCAAAAACCTAAGTTTTCATAGATACGGACTTGAATTATCGCTAAGAGTGAATAATAGTAATAAGATTGGGGTATTATAATAACATGGGGCGAACATATATAATCACAATTTTGATCTTATTATTAACTGGGATCTCAGTGTACCCTCAAGCAAATGATAGTTCAGGCACCACGGTACAAAAACCACTGGAAAATCTAAAATTGCTACCTGAGCAATTCAATTTCATAGATAACCGCCATCCTGAAAGTTCTTCAATCAATGAATCCGATCAAATCGATTTACATCAATTGTTAAACAGCTACTCAGTTTATCCTACAATGGAATTCAATCTCACCGACAGGATTAGATCGGAAAATAAAAATAAATCTGTGATACTGTGGGGAGGAGTAGTTCCATTTTTCTCCATCCCAGATCCGGATAAAAGCGAACAAGAAAGTTCCTTTTCTAAAGAAAACTTTTCTATTTTCTGGCATTTAAAGAAAAGGTTCTAAGTATCTTAAGAATTAAAATAGTTTCTAATTTGTTCACTTTACTCAACCGATTCTTTTGTTAAAATAATGCAAAATCAAATATAGGAGCTTAGCGAATGAAAATCTCTCTATTAGGCGGAACCGGGGATATCGCGGAGGGGCTTGTGCTTCGTTGGTCAAAAGTTGGTCACGAAATATTCATTGGATCGAGGAGCGAAGAAAAAGCCAAGGGCATAGCATCGCAGTACAACCAAAAGCTTTCAGAGCGTGGCATAAAGTCCATCATACACGGTATGCCTAACGCAGAAGCTGCTAAAGAGTCTGAAGTGATCATCATAAGCATACCACCCGAATACGCAGTTTCCACATTGGAAAGCGTACGAAACAGCATTAACAACCAAATCGTTGTCTCACCGGTAGTTCCAATGGTTAAAAGGGGCAGGTCTTTCTTTTATTCCCCACCTTCTCAGGGTTCTGCAGCGCTTGAGATAAAACAGGTTTTGCCAGAAGGCGCAAGACTTGTGTCTGCATATCACAATCTCCCGGCTAAGGAACTGAGTGATATTGAACATCCGCTCGATTATGACGTTGTAATATGTGGAGATGACGATGAAGCCAAGGAGGTTGTCAAAACGCTGACCGAAGATATGCGGAATCTCAGAGTCCTCGATGCCGGGCCCCTTGAAATCTCGAGTATGATAGAGGCGATTACACCACTCATTGTCAACCTGAATGTACGATATAAACCACAGCACTTTTCGATCAAGTTCGTCTGATCAGGGCTATTTGCTCACTCTCCCAACACCTGTATCACCACCCTCCGGGTCCTGGGTCTATTGTCAAAATCGATGAGCACAATCTGCTGCCATGTTCCGAGAAGTAACTTTGAGGACGAAAAGGGTACGGTCAGAGAGGGTCCAAGCAGAGAAGCCCTGATGTGGGAATAGCCATTTCCGTCGCCCCACCTCGCATCATGATCATAATGGATACCCTTTGGTGCAATCCTCTCTATGGCTGCCTGAAAATCC
>DASWID010000173.1 GCA_036397855.1 Thermodesulfobacteriota bacterium
AATTGATGGCAAAATGTATCCTGGGCTCATTAAATTGCTTCCTGAGTATTTCATGCTCAATCTCCTCCAAAGTGACCATCTTCTCAACCGCCCGAAATTGGAGATCCGACCAAACACCAGAGATCTGAAGAATACTGTTACTAGGGACAAAAAGACCTACTAAGGAAAGACTTCTCTTTATCGGATAGTTGTCGATAATAGCTTTTATGGTAAAGGCATTATAAGCATTAATCCAATACGACAGTTTTTGTTCCTCTGTCCAATTTTCATAGCTTTTCTCACTAACAAA
This sequence comes from Thermodesulfobacteriota bacterium, assembly GCA_036397855.1. Classification (NCBI taxonomy): domain Bacteria; kingdom Pseudomonadati; phylum Thermodesulfobacteriota; species Thermodesulfobacteriota bacterium. Next base: position 290 of record DASWID010000173.1, read on the forward strand.
ACCAAGCTGTGTGAGATACGTATTTAATTCATCGGACGATTTTATGAATCCTTTGTAATCAACCCTTGAATCGTGTACGTAACTTTTGAGCAATGAATCAAAAACAGAATGTGTATGATCGAAAGTATAAGACATTCCATCACTCGCTGCATAAGAAATAATTGATAACGAATTGCTCTTTGACTTTATGAATATTGAAAAGACCAATATTAAGAATATCGAGCCAATTGTGAGCTTAAACCAAATTGAATTCATTTTATGAGATCTTTGAAGAACAGTTCAAATTCTGAAATTTATCTATTAGGATGTTTTTTATACGGGTAGAGATTCATAATTAGCTTTAGAAACCGATACTACATTATTATAAGGTTCTATTGATGGAAAACCCGGCAGGGAGCTTCAGCGTATCCTCGTACAATAACTACGGTGTAATAGCTCATTGCGAGGGGTCTTAAGCAGTCCCGAAGCAATTTCCTTTAACACTGGCAGAGCTTCCCGTACCTAATACACGCGATTATAGCATTGATGTGGCAGATTGCTTCGCCTACGCTCGCAATGACAAATTGCCTGTCATTTATATGTTAATTCTAAGTTGGTTTATACAGAGTGAATCGAAGGGAAAATTTCGAAATGACGAAACTGAAGTCTATAGTGTCGTTGGCATTCCAAAAATTGCGTCAAGAAAATCAGAAACGAAGACGTTAAAATCCCTATATCCCTCTTTAAAAAAGAGGGAATTTCCTCCTTTTCGGTAAATTTTTGGGTAGCCTAGTCCTGAGCGACGTCGAAGGATTGCTTCTTTGTACCTGTGCTGAACTTGTTTCAGGATGTTCAGGATTGATCCATATGGGTGACTGGTGCGGATCAGCTTATGCTTATACCGACACCGAATGAATAAAATAACGGGTGCGCACTGGATGAAATAGCAATAGAAATGTTATATGAATCAAATTAATTGTAAGGAATTATTTTACCTATTGACAGGGACTGGCTAAAGGGGCCCCTTTTTTCTTCTATATACAACAACTTAATTTAGAAATATCTTTAGTGAATGACAATGCAACAATCTTTATTGCTTCTGAGAGTGTTGGGAAAATTGGTAGCGAGCTTATTACATCATCAATAGTATTTTTATTCTTTATCAGCATCATCGCTTCAGCAATAAGATCTCCAGCATTTGGTGCAAGAATATGAACACCCATAATCTGCCCTGCTGAGGGATGGACTGTCATTTTGATTAATCCCTCAGTGCGACGTGTAATTATTGCTTTTGGCACGTCAGTAAATGAGACGGTTCGGCAAGCACATACACCTATTTGTTTCATTTGTTCATCTTCGGTGTATCCTACACCGGCAAGTTGTGGATCAGTAAAAATCGTGTAAGGCACAGTGTTGTAATCAATGCTTTTTTTGGATCCGGTTAAAGCATTCTCTGCTGTAAGAGTTCCCTCGTACCCAGCAGTTGGTTCAAGGCGCAAAGGTAAGTTAGTTACATCACCAACAGCAAATATATGGGGCTGAGAAGTTTGAAAGAACTGATTAACAATAACGGCTTGGCGTTCGTCAATTACGACACCAGCTTTTTCCAGCTTCAGTTCTTTGGTATTTGGAGTTTTGCCAGCGGCTAGGAGTATTTCATCACCGGATACCTCTTCTTGTTTCCCATCAACGATATACGAAAGAACTTTTTTACCATTTTCCTTACGTGCTCTTTTGACCACAACATTTGTTTTAATGGTTATACCTTCTTCTGATAGCAGTTCACTAAGGCGCTCAGTTAACTCTTTTTCACCTCGCCGGAAGATAGATGAGCCACGCTGTAAGATAGTAACATTTGTGCCAAATCTCGCATACATTTGGGCAAACTCGAGACCCACTGGTCCTGCACCAACTACAATCAGCTCTTCTGGTTGCCATTCAAGACTTAGCGCTTCAACATGAGTAACAATGCCGACTTTACGAATACCCTCAATTGGAGGAAAATTGGCGGTTGAGCCAGTGGTAATAATAAATTTTTCTCCAAATAACTTTTGATCATTCATTTCTATCTCGTTTTTCGAAATAAATTTTGCTCTTCCTTCGATGTGCTTAACATGCTTAAGATCTTTCAACACCTTTTCGTATTTCTCCTGGCGTAATCTTTCCACTAAAGAGAGTTCATCTTGAATAATTTTTTGGAAATTAAAGTTTTTTACCTCAAGCTCAATACCTGGAATGCCGTGATTCTTCGCCATATGCAAAACCTCTCCGGCATAGAGAAGCGTTTTCGACGGAACGCACCCAACATTAACACACGTTCCACCAAGTGGCAGCCCACTATTTACCATTGCCATTTTTGCTCTGAGCTCATTTGCGTGTATGGCTGCTGCAAAGGCACCTGCGCCACCACCAATTATGATCAGGTCAAATTTTTCCATGATCTTTAAATACCTCCTTTCTATATCACACAAGATTCGGGTTTACATGCCTTTTGAAGGTAAATATCCCAAACAGAAGCCGCAATCAGACCCACAAGTCCAATATAAACTAACAGCTTTGAGAACCAGATGGCAGCAAAGACAACTATGGCACTTATTATGACAAGGATTAGGCTTCCCTTCCTTCCATGGAACTTAGATGATTTATAAACACTTCCAATGCTAATGCCAAGGAAAACTACAAGAAGTGGAATCAGAATCTTATCGTTAATTAAAAATCCAACACCAATGCTTGAAAGAAAAGCTAAAAGAGCCGGTGTTCCGATGCAACATAGAGCTGCAAAGATTGATCCAAGTGAACTGATAATTTTAGATACCATAATAGCTTTACTCCTTTACTTCCTTTCTTTACTAAGAGAAGTTGCTTTATAATTACCAGAACTCTCTATAGTTTTAACTATGTCATCTACTGTAACTTTGCCATCTTCATACAGTGCTTTAGCCTCTTTATCCTTGTAACTCACATCAGCATCTACTACGCCATTCAGCTTCTTTAGAGCAGTCTTTATAGTAAGCGGACACATCCTGCACGTCATTCCATCCACTTTGAGTGTAACCTCTTGTTTATTTGTGCCTTCTTCACTAAACGCAGAAGCATTAAAACCTGCCGTAAGAACAATGGCTAGAACCGCTACTAAAATAAATGTACGTATAGTTACAATCTTCATCTTTTATACCTCCTTTTTAAGTAACAAAAAATCCTATAATGTTTGGTGAAAAGATAAAAGCAATTACCAAAATAGCCGCTATCCAAAGAATTATTCTATTTAGCTTTTTTCTCTTCGGACTTATCGCACAACTTGTGCCAGGAGCACATTCCTCTTTCTCTCTATAAACAAAAAAGAAACCAAGGGTTAAGAGCACAAGAGCTATTGCTCCAAAAAGCAATCTATATTGTTCAAATTTTGTGAAAAAAGCGGCTCCACTCAGTCCAAGAATTACAAATATCAAGGGGCCTATACAACATAGTGATGCTAAGAGTCCTGACATTATAGAGCCTATAAAAGCAAAGAGTGTTATTTTTTCAGTTCTATCAGCCATTTTTTCCAGCCTTCTTCATAGCCTTATTCAATTTATATGTAGGTATGATGCTTATACTTTTCTTTTTCCTAAGCTAGATATTACAGGTCAGAGTGCTCCTATGAAAGACACTCTGACCCTCTATTAGCAGGCTACTTGATCTCAATATCAGATCGGTTGCCCTAATCCAGAAGCTTTTAACATGGCCTCATCAGGGCCACGTCCTGCACAGCAATCAGCGAGCTTACCGTCTATCCCCACGGCAGGAACCGACCGGATTCCCAAACTTTTGGCTCGGCTTGCCACGTCCGGGTCTCTCATATCCAGAACGATGACTTCACAGGATGGACAGGTGACTCGATTGATAAGCCTAATCGTCTCCTCACACGCAAGACATCCTGCACTAAAGATCTCAATATTACGTTTGGTACTCATAGTTATTACCTCCTTTTTTCTCATTGACCTGCACGGACAGGGCGTTTTCCGCCCCGTCCACAATAGTCTTTACTATTTACTTCTTAACCATCTCTTTACCGCAGCAGCAGCGCGGTGCTAGATCACCGCCCTTGCCAGGCGCAGCGCCCTTTATCACTGTAATTTCACATCCACAGTTATTATCAGGACATTTGTAAACTTCACCTTCTTTCAGAGCCATTTGATATCACCTCCTTATTTTTTAGGTTTTATCTGTGTTCCCTTCTTGAGTTAGCGGTCCTGTAGGAACACATGCGGGACAGGAGCCACTATCGGTTCTTCGCTTTGGCCATGAGTTCCAGAATGAAGCACCCATTAATAGAGCGATACCTCCGTACATGGCCAAATCGGAAACGAAGACGAACTTGCTAATCATCACAATGATTGCTGCAATGACACCGATAATGAGCGGTTGATAACCACGGCGATTCTTTGCACGATAACCGAGTGATACAACTGCAGGAGTTAGAAATAAAATGGTCAGCGGAAGTAGGTAGGTTGTGTAGTTGACAAACCCGAATCCGAGAGAGCTGAGAAGCCCTGCGTACGCTGGCCAGCAGACCGGACACGTCAGCTTAGGAAGTAGTCCAACGCCAATCCCTGGTAGCACAGTCAGAGTATTGAGCCAACTGCCCTTATCCATGACGGCTGCTCCAGTATCCAATGACGCTGTCTCCTTTGCCCTTAAAAGTGCTGAGGTGACTACTTCTACTGAAGGGGCACCTTGAAATTGTCCGTTTTTAGATAAGTAAATACGGCAGCAGTCCTCTCCAGCGGATGGCGAAGCATCAGCCACATCTTGACCCTCAACCAGGATGGTTGGGGAACCATAGGCACGCACGTGAGCCGGACTCTCAGGAGCGTCACGATCCCATTCCTGCCATTTAAATGGAAGTCCAACTTCGGTGAAGGCGCAAAGCAGTTGAGCTCTACCTCATTCATGTTTGGACAATCAGCGTCGTAAATTAGTTCAACTGTTAGCATCTGTTTTCCTCCTAGTATCCAGCACATCCATTATCGGGCATTCACTCGTTGGACCCTGTCCGCTGCAGAGCGCCACGAGTTTCGTGAGCGCCTTCTTTATTCTCTGGAGTGCTTGAATCTTTTCATCAACGTCTGCAATCTTGACCTCTGCACGTCTCTTAACGTGACCGCAGGTAGTATTCGGATCAACTCGTAAAGAGAGGAGCTCCAAAATTTCTTTGAGGGAGAACCCAAGCTCCTTGGCACGCTTGATGAACTGGATACGTGCGACGGTATCCTGAGGGTACTGTCGGTATCCTGATTCGCGTCGAGGTGGCCTGGGTATCAGTCCTCGTCGCTCGTAATAACGCACTGTTTCAACGTTTACCTGCGCCTTTTTGGCCAACTGTCCTATAGTCGAATTTTTCATTTTTTCACCTCTCTAGATAGTATAAGCACTGTACCTAAGTACGGAGTCAAGACCTTTTTTGAACTTTTTAACTTTTTCCACCCCAAAAAAAACAGGGACATCTGTCTCTATCCCTCTCGAATCTAAGTCTGAAATTGGATGAGTTTAAATTTTATTGAGGGGTAAAGCCTTCCGCTACAATACGCAGCGATAATCCTTAGGTTTCATTCAGTGAGTGGACGAGGATAACCATCCTTATGGGGTAGCGCACCAGTCTTGCTAGTGAGCGGTCAGAGGTTACGAGCAAGACTCCTAACCTATCCAATATATTATTGCTATTTTCCTAAGGGCAATTCATGAATTGCCCCTACCATTTCATCGATAATAAAAGGATTGGAACCTTCGGAGCAAAGGGGAGGCAACCCTTATCTTAAGGAACGACTTCTCCAAATGGTGAGAAATGACATGATGTGGATTCCCCATAAAGGCATTCGGGAATGATAGATAACTTTAGAATTCAACTAGCTTAAAATAAATATAGGATTACTTAATCTGGTTTAAACTAATAAAACTTATGGCTTAGTTACATGTAGCAATTAAAAAACCCTCTCTTATTCCCAACTACCCAGGTATCTACTATTCAAGGGACACCTTCCAAATCTTATATGTTCCTCGAATTCGTCTCTAAACTTTCTTACAATTGAATCAATAGGCATGGCGCAACCATCGGCAAGTGCGCATATTGTTGTGCCCTTCATCTGTGAACAGGCATCAAGCATTGTATCAATGTATTGTTCCCTGCCCCTACCCTCTTCAATCTTCGTAAGCATTTTTTCAAGCCACCACGTACCTTCCCTGCACTGGACGCATTGCCCGCATGATTCATCCCGATAGAAGTGAGCCAGATTTTGTGCAACACGCACCATACAACTCCCTTCATCCATTACGGTAACACCGGCGGTTCCGAGCATTGATCCCACCTTTGCTAATGAATCAAAATCCATGGGAATATCCAACTCATCCTCAGTAAGCACGGAAGCAGATGAACCACCAGGAGAAACAGCTTTTACCCGTTTTCCGTTTCTTGTACCACCACCATATTCAAATATTAGATCTCGCACCGGAATACCAAGCGGGAGTTCATAGAGACCCGGTTTCAGAACGCTCCCGCTGAGCCCGAAAATTTTTGTTCCGGCGTTTTTTGGTGTCCCGATTCCGGAAAACCAATCAGCCCCTCTATTAATTATATGGGGTACACAGGCAAGCGTTTCGACATTGTTTACTATTGTCGGGCATCCAAAAAGCCCTACCTGTGCAGGGAAAGGTGGTTTAGGCCTAGGCTCACCGTTTTTGCCTTCAATTGATTCGAGGAGTCCCGTCTCTTCTCCGCATATGTATGCACCAGCGCCCCTGAATAAAACGACATCCAGATCAAACCAGGACCCAAGGATATTTTGCCCTAGATATCTCTTCTTATAAGCCTCTTCAATAGCCTTTTCTATTATCCTGGCACCCGTAGGCATTTCACCCCGGATATAGATGTAGCATTTATGAGCATTGATTGCGTAACTGCAAATTATAATTCCCTCTAACATCTGATGAGGGTCTTTTTCCATTATTTCCCTGTCCTTGAAGCTGCCTGGCTCGCTCTCATCAGCATTACAACAAAGGTAAATCGGCTTTTTCGAATCCCGGGGAATAAAGCTCCATTTGATCCCGGTTGGGAAACCTGCACCTCCCCTCCCGCGAAGACCTGATTTTTTCATCTCATCGATTATTTCTAGCGGATCCATCTTAAGAGCTTTCTCAAGGGCCGTATATCCTCCAGCGGCTATGTAAGACGCGATCGACTCTGAATCTGCTCTACCAACATAGTTACGGATAATCCTCATTTCAGGCATAATTGGTTACCTAAATTATCGATAAAAACTCGACGTTATTTTATATGTTTTGTAGTCGCTGGCAAGCTGAATAATCAAATATCCAAATAATACCCTATATAGATCAAAGGAATTTCCAATAAGATAATCCCATAATTTGATGAAGGAATTAAGAATACCTAATGAAAGAACTTTAAGCTTGTTAGCCTTTCAAAATTAAGAAACCCTTTATCGCGTGTTGTCAATGCAATGCCGTAATCAATACATCTCTGAGCTATAAGAGCATCTACGACCCTTGATTTGAGAGATCTTCTAAGAATTCTAGCTTCTGTTTCACCAGCTATTTGCCAACAACCAGGAAGTATTTCAACCCTAATAAGTTCTCAGTCAAGTACACAAGATATGCCAGAACCAGAGCTATATCTAGTAGTATCGAAGAAAATATTATCCTGCAAGATTCCATTTTCAAGTCTAAAGAAATACATTATTTCAAGGTATGACACCTAAAGCTCAAGCGGCATGCGGTCTCCTAGCTGAATTGTCACTTGATGAAATTAGCTACTTTCTCTTTGTGATTTAAGATAGGCGTTAGGGTGGTAATACAATGCACCTTCGGGGAGCCACTCCCAAAGCGGACCCAGGTCATTTCGCACTCGGTCCACATAAA
>DASWID010000174.1 GCA_036397855.1 Thermodesulfobacteriota bacterium
TCCAGGGAATAATGTGAGCGGCAACTCCTACGGGTTCCTTAAGTGTGATGGTAAGTTGATCATCTGAAACCACCATGCTTTCACCGTTCAGTTTGCTGGCGGCTCCAGCATAATACTCAAGCGTTCTAACGGAATTTCCGACCTCTACAAGACGGCTTTCCCGAATGGGCTTTCCCGTCTCCAGGGTGTTTGTCATTGCTATCTGTTCCTTATGCTGATCGAGCGCTTCTGCTAGGCTAGAGATAAACTTTGCGCGTTCCCTTGGAGGTACATGAGACCATTTCCCAAAGGCATGTTTTGCGGCCTTTACAGCTTTCTCAACATCTTCCTTCTGTGCCTCGGCTATCTCGGCAAGGGGTTCTTCAGTTGCAGGATTCTCCCTGATAAATGTCTTACCGCTCACCGAATCGACTTCTTTGCCGTTAATGAAAAGGCCGTATTTTCTCTGTGACTTAGCCATTTATTTCCTCCGGAACTTATGGACATAGTTAGTTATTGTAATATTACCTTATCTGGCATTATAAATCATCCAAATTCTCTTATGAGCGTGTTGAAGGGATTTAAGATTTAATTGAATAATGTTATGTGGAATATACTGTTCTCAGAATTGTTTATATTTGACAATATTTATGCACATCGACTTATAGTATTTCGGACTTGTAAATATGATGATGTACGTAATATTAGCAGCAATCGATTTAAATTTGACAAATAAGGCCCCAAATTCTTAGTATAATTGTAAATTGCTTATCAAATATTATTTACAATCACAGTGCGCTCTTATAAGCTATACTTTTAAATTAATAAATAAGGTCTAGGAAGTCAGAATAGCCGATACTTTAATGTTATTTTATTTACTTGAGATAGATTATAGTTCTGGATTTGCCGATTAGAATTATGAAATCAATTACCAAAATCATGTACTGTTGCTCGACAATTTTTATGCTTTTATGTTTGGCGTTAATTGGAGCGGGGTGTTCGGAAACTACCGAGAGAAATGAGGACCGAGAACCTTGTGACTCTTTCGATCCGCTCAGACAGCCCTTTTTTGGAGATACTCACATACATACTAGCTTTTCCTTTGACGCTTATGTTTTCTCGGTCCGCAACTATCCAAACGATGCTTACAAATTTGCGAAGGGCGAAGCTGTTCCACTACCTGATGCCTTAGCCATGGGTGGTGAACCCCAAATGCGGTTGGCCCGGCTTCGACGCCCCCTTGACTTTGCTGCTGTAACAGATCACGCCGAACTCTTTGGCGAGATGATAATTTGTAGCCGTTCTTCGGAAGACACGCCTGGACACGATACTCTGCTTTGTGAGCAGATGCGGTCTGGAAAACCCGATCCACGTACTGTTGCCCTCGAGTGGGCTTTCAACCCCCTTTTGAGGAATTTCACGGCGAGACCCCTTGTCTTTTGCGGCGATGAAGGTGTAGACTGTCCGGGGGCTGTTGTTTCAATGTGGAATGAAATTCAGGATGCCGCTGAGGCACATTACGATAGGACTTCCGCATGCAGTTTTACCACCTTTGTAGCATATGAGTACACGGCTCAACCGGTATTTGACAATCTCCACCGTAATGTAATCTTTCGAAATAGTAATGTAATTAGAAGTCCAATTTCTAACGTCACAACGGGTGGTCCGTTCCCAGTGGTACTGTGGGAAAAACTGAGAGAAGAATGTCTCAATTCTAAAAAAGGATGTGATGTCCTTACGATTCCACACAATGCCAACCTGTCTGGCAGCGGTCCTGAAGCTCCAAACGGTAGGATGTTTCCCGACCCTTTGACCGCCGCTGAAGCTGGCGAGCGCGCTTTTTTCGAGCCTCTAATGGAGATCATCCAGCATAAGGGAGCATCAGAGTGCCGCTTTGATCGTTTGGCCCGTCGAGGGGTTCAGACAATAGACGAACTTTGCACATTCGAACAGGTGCCGAAGTTAAACCTCAATCCTGCATTGCCTGACGTTCAGATCGATGAATTTCCTACGCGAAACATGATCCGCAACGCACTTAAAGATGGAATGGCCCTGTCCTCTAAATTTGATGGGATAAATCCATTCAAGTACGGACTGGTCGGCAGCACGGATACACATAACGGAACACCCGGGGACTCGCTTGAGTCCGACTTCCAAGGCCACGCGGGAACCGATGATGCCCCACTTGCACGAATGATTGACGGCATTTACCGTGGCCCAGGCGGGCTCGCAGTTGTCTGGGCCGAAGAAAACTCCAGAGACTCTATCTTCGAGGCAATGCGACGGAAGGAGACATACGGCACCAGTGGGACACGACCCATAGTAAGATTCTTTGGAGGCTGGGAATACGAGAATACTCCTAAAGAGCTGTGTGACGATCCAGATCGAGTTGAAATAGGATATGGGCTAGGTGTGCCCATGGGATCAGATCTGCCCAGTCGTGAGGAAGGGAAGAATCCGCGTTTTTTGGTTGCGGCCCTAAAAGACCCTGGCTATCCAGCTGTTCTTCTGGGGCAGCGGCCAATTCCTGGGACTCCTCTTCAGCGCATTCAGATTGTAAAGGGTTGGGTGGACAGCGATGGAAAAACCCATGAACAGGTCGTGACTGTGGTGGGCAACGAGGAAATTTCCGGCAATGAACTAAATACGAACACCTGCGAGCCTAACCTTGAAGCAGGATTTACTGAGCTGTGTACGGTGTGGGAGGATAAAAACTTCGATCCCGCCCTACCCGCCTTTTACTACGCTCGTGTGCTCGAGAATCCTACATGTAGGTGGAGCACATTTGCTTGCAAAGCAGCTGGCGTAGACCCCCTTTCTAAGTCTGAGGAATGTCTGATTCAGGCTGGATTGGCAAATGCAAAAGCAGTAGCAGAGGGGGTAATCGATGAGGGTGATACCCCGTTTAACAACTGCTGTCTGAACGAGACAAACGATCCCTTCCTGAGTCGAACGCTTCAGGAGCGCGCATGGACTTCACCAATATGGTACGTACCTGATGGCTAATATTATGAATTTATTTTCTCGGGCAATTCGAACTCCGGTCTTCCAGTTTCTCTTCCTTGGCGGGCTCATTTTTATCGTGAATGTAGAGTGGAGGTCCAGAACTCTAAACAATACAGGCAATCCTTATCATCAAGAATTGGTGATTACAGCTAAAAAGATTGACCAACTCCGAAGCGACCTAATTGCAAAATCAGGTTTGACGCCTACACCTCGAGAGTTGCAATCAGCAATACAGGAGGCCATTGACGAAGAAATTCTCTATAGAGAGACCCTTTCGCTTGGGCTAGATCGGGGAAGTTCAGCGATACGACAACGACTCATTCAAATTGCTCGTTTCGTGGCTGAGGACCCTGATCAGGACGAAGATGCTCTATATGAGTTGTCACTTAAACTTGGATTAAATCGCAGTGACCTTGTAGTCCGCCGATATCTTGTAACTAAGATGCGTCTCATTGCCGAAAGAGTACCCATGGATGAGGAGGTGCAAATCCCTACCGATGCTGAACTAGAGAAATTTATCCATCAGAACCCCGAAAAATATATATTTCTCAGCAGCGTACGCTTTTCACATGTTTATTTGAGTAAGGATCGACGTGGTATGTATGCTAAAGCAGATGCGAGACGAATGTTGAAAGAACTGCAATCTAAAGGCATTGATCCTATGGATGCTTCAAAACAAGGTGATCCTTTCCTACTAGGTCAACACAATTCCTGGAAATCGCATAAAAGGTTAGAGCAACTCTTCGGTCCTGACTTTGCAAATTCTGTTATGGGGCTTCCCATTGCAGAGTGGTCCGGTCCAATTCAATCCAGTTATGGGTGGCACATTGTCTGGTTACACGGGAAGCAGAAGGATAAACTTCCGACGGTTGATTCCGTACGCAATAAAGTGCTTAATGATCTTCTCCAAGTGCGACGAGAAAAGAGATTACGGGAAACTCTGAGTGATTTGCGTGCTAAATATTCGATTCGAGTTGAGTACCCAAAGAGGGATATAAGTTCGCTATCGTTAAAGGACTCGGATGACTAGAATAAGGCTATTATGCTGTCTTTTTATTGCATTTGTGCTGATATTAATCACAACTTATTTTCGGAAAGCCGCAAATGCGCATCCGTTAGCCCCGTCATTACTTGAGATTACCCAGGTATCACAGCATCATGCAAAGGTTAAATGGAAGCTCCCTTTACAGGGGGTGCCGAGAAACACCCTACGTCCACAATTACCTCCTCATTGTGTTCAATCTGGGGTAATAGAAATTCAAAAAATAGGTACCGCCCTAATAAGACAGTGGGAAGTGTACTGTCATTCTCCCCTGGTACGAAGCACTATTAACGTAAGCGGTATAGTGGAAAGCAAGGCGAATGTCATTCTTCGAATCTTTCTTCACGACGGTCGAAAGTTAAGCATGGTGTTAACTTCAGATAAATCGTCATTTGTCATACCTGATCGTGACTCGCCACTTGCCGTGGTTTGGAGCTATCTCAACTTAGGCTTCGAGCACATCCTCAGAGGTCTAGATCATTTGCTCTTTGTACTTGGACTAATGTTACTCGTATCAAATAGACGTCAACTCCTATTGACCATCACGGCATTTACTGTTGGCCATAGTATAACCCTTTCAATTGCCGTGTTAGGAATTGTTAAAATTCCGCAAGCTCCTGTAGAGGCGTTGATAGCTTTAAGCATTTTTATTTTGGCTGTAGAACTTACTAGGGATCAGAAATTCTCTCGGACACTTATGCATAGATATCCATGGGCAATGGCATTGGCATTTGGGCTTCTTCATGGGCTGGGCTTTGCAGGAGCGTTGTCGGAGATTGGGTTACCTGCAGGTGAGATTCCGATTGCCCTTTTCTCGTTCAACGTGGGCATCGAAGTAGGGCAGCTTCTCTTCGTCGTAATCATCCTAGCACTTCAAGTACTAATAAAATATGCCGACGTACCTATACCGGCTAGAACTGTATTGGTGCCAACTTACTTAATCGGAACACTTTCAGCGTTTTGGTTTTTTGAACGCGTTTCAAGAATTATTGGCTAGAATATTCTCTGAAAGTTGATGACACGAGACAAATAGATTATTTCCAATGCGTATGCTAAGGAAAGTTATAGAGTGTATAGTGAGCAATAAGCCATGATAAGAAAGGCTTTGCTTTTAAAGATATTTGATGCCGCCTACATGCACAGATGGAATGACCATCTCCGTCCCATAGAGTTCATAGAGTTGGACAAACAGGCTCATAAAATGATAATTGCATATTTTCTCGGTAAGTTTGAAGAGAGAACAACCGATTTGAGTTGGATTGAGATAATGGAGGGTGGATTATTTGAGCTTCTACAACGTATTGTAGTTACAGACCTGAAACCGCCTATTTTTTATAGGATAAAAGGGGATCCGAGTAAATATAAGCTGCTGAACGATTGGGTTTTTAAGGAGCTTGAGCCTTTTATAGCACCGTTAGGTCCGGAGTTTTGCAGGAGATTCAGGGATTATTTCTCCGGTACTGAAGATGATATAAATAGAAGGATTTTATATGCCGCCCATTTTTATGCTTCAAAGTGGGAGTTTGACATAATAGAGCGCGCTGATCCTAACGGTTATGAGATTGACATGATCAGAGAAGATTTGAAATTGAAAGAAGAGAAGTACCACGATTTGAAGGGCATGGAGCAGTTGAAAAAGCAAAAACGCTACAAAGATTTTATTGACTTGTGCGGACAACTAAGGTTCCAGACAAGGTGGGCACATCTTCACAGGATACCGAAGACTTCGGTATTAGGACATACGTTATTCGTAGCGATACTGTCTTACCTGTTTTCATTGAAAATAGGAGCATGTGAAAGGAGATGTTTCAATAATTACTTTACAGGATTATTTCATGATCTTCCGGAGGTTCTTACAAGAGATATAATATCGCCGGTGAAGAGATCAATAGAAGGTTTGAGTGATCTGATAAAAGAATACGAAAAGGAGCAGATGGAGAATGAGGTGTATGGATTGATTCCAAAGAGTTTTCATTCGGAAATCAGGATGTTTACGGAAAATGAATTCGAGAATGTTGTTACTGTAAATGGAAGAAGAAGGAGGGTTGATAGCCAGGAGATAGGCATGAAATATAATCACGATAAATTTAATCCTAGAGATGGAGAGCTAATTAAAGCGCTGGATGATCTTGCAGCTTTCATAGAGGCTTATACGGCGGTACAGAATGGTGCTAGCAGTAAGGAGCTACATAAATCAATAATTTCAAATAAGGAAAAATATGAAGGTTCTTATATTTCAGGTATCAACTTCGGCGAAATATATGCTGACTTTGACTAGGAGGATAGGAATAGACAATGGTTACCACGCATAGAAAATTCTGGGGATGGGGTGTAGAGGAGGCTGATATCAGTCTTCAAGAGAAGAGCGATTTGGCCGAGAGGATGGAAAAACAATTCTCTTTAGCTGGGCTAGAAGTGACACCACCTCCCAGGCTGGAGGAAGTTGATCTCCCCAAGTCAAGAATAGAACCGCCGGGCAGCCTTTCGCGTATATTTTCAATTGAACCATTCGAGCGTGCTGCACACACCTATGGTAAAGGATTCCCTGATATAGTGAGGGCCTATCAAAGGGATTTTTCAATAGCTCCGGACCTGGTGGCGTTTCCAGAAACTGAACAGGACATTATTGCTGTGATTGACTGGTGTTCGTCCGAGGGCATTGCAGCCATACCATACGGAGGCGGTTCAAGCGTGGTCAAGGGTACCGAACCCGATGTCGGAGAGGGTTATAAAGGTGTTGTAACAATCGATATGAAACGGCTCGATAAGGTACTAGAGGTGGACAGTATATCTCGAGCAGCCAATATACAGGCTGGCATCTACGGCCCGGCCCTGGAGAATGGACTTCGTCCCCATGGTTTGACACTGCGTCATTTCCCACAATCCTTTGAATACTCTACTCTCGGTGGCTGGATTGCAACACGTTCCGGCGGGCATTTTGCTACTCTCTACACACACATCGATGACTTTGTCGAAAGCCTCCGTATCGTTACCCCAACCGGAATTATTGAAACACGTCGCTTGCCAGGATCAGGGGCGGGGCCGAGCCCGGATAGATTTTTTATAGGATCAGAGGGTGCGATGGGAATAATCACATCTGCCTGGATGCGCCTTCAGCACCGTCCAAAGTTCCGTGAAAATGCCGCATTGACATTCCCTGATTTTCTTTCCGCTTCGGAGGCAGTGAGGGCAATTTCTCAAGCCGGACTTTATCCCTCGAATATTAGAATTCTTGACGCGGGTGAGGCCTGGTTTAATGGCGTTGCGGATGGGTCTGTTGCCGTTATGGTACTTGGATTTGAATCCGCTGACCATACCTTAGATGCATGGATAAAACGAGCCCTTGAATGTTGCCAGGATCATGGTGGTACCGCACCAGAACGAGAAGAGGATCGGTCTGGCATGGTCAATGCATGGCGGGAGGCATTTATTAGAATGCCCTATGTCTGGGAAGCTCTAATTGCAATGGGCATGATCACGGAGACTTACGAGAGCGCTATCACTTGGGATCGCTTTCCAGAGTTTCATGAAACGGTAATGAGTGAAGCAAATCGAGTAATGAAAAAGTTAAGTGGCGGCGGGTTTGTTTCTTGCCGGTTCACTTATGCATATCCGGATGGACCAGCTCCCTATTATTCGATAACAGCTCCTGGAAAGAAGGGCAGTCTATTGGAGATGGGTCAGGAAATAAAATCGGCCATATCAGAAACCTTTCTTAAACTGGGTGGAACTATTACTCATCATCACGCGGTCGGTCGTTATCATAAGGAATGGTATCTGCGCCAACGACCCGAGAGTTTTGGACGAGTTCTTGAATCAGCCAAGCGGGTGCTTGATCCTGCTGGAATACTTAACCCGGGGGTTCTCGTTGACCCTATACTATAGTTTCTTTATCTTCTTTTATTATTCTAGGTAAACTTGAAGGCTAGAGCTTCAATTTGTGAGAAGGTGTAACAATTGTAAACTTCGTTTATCCTGGCGCAAAAACCTTCTATAAAAATTTCAGGATATTTGGTAAGAAAGCTTTCCTGGAGTATTTATCCGGAGTTGAAAAGATTCTTTTTAACCATAAGCTGGTGGTAGGTCAGACTCCGTCCGAGATTATTTTCGAGATGGAAAAGGTTAAAGTAATTCACTACAAGCCTCTTAAAAGGAAGGTTAGCCGCGTACCTCTGCTGGTTATAACCCCAATTTTATCAAAACCTTACATACTTGATCTGTACCCGGGCTTGAGTTTTATTGAATACCTGGTTAATCAAGGGATTGACGTTTACCTGGTAGATTTTGGCATCCCTGACGACAGCGATACAAATTTGGCATTCGAAGATTATGTCTTCAGATACATACCATCTGCAATAGAAAGAGTTTTAGAAACTTCTTCGTCTAAGACAATGTCATTGTTGGGTTATTGTCTAGGAGGGGTTTTTACTCTGCTATATGCAACTTTTAATGACAGTAACCCGATTAAGAACATAGTGCTTGTAGCGAGTCCTGTTGATTTTTCAAAACTGGATCTGCATTACTATTATTGGAGAAATATTGACGTGGATCGATTAGTTGACACGTTCGGCAATATTCCCCCGGAGTTAATAATATTCAGTTTCAATGTCATCGCCGGTATTAAAAATCCTTATCGGTATTTAAAAAAATCAAAGAACTTCTTACAAAATATCAAAGACCGAGAATATATGAAAAGGGAATTACTAATCAACAGGTGGTTGATCGAATCGATCCCTTTCCCGGCTAAGGCCTTTAAGCAACTCATAAAAGAGTTTTTCTATGAAAATGCCCTGGTTAAAAAGAGGCTTCGAATGGCAGGGAAATCTGCGGATCTATCCAGAATAAAGTGTCCAATTCTAATTCTTTCCCATTCTGCAGATGTGGTAGCTCCGCCTGAGTCGGCAAGGGGTCTTCTGCAATTAATTTCAAGCCACGATAAAGAAATAGTTGAGGTTTCAGGAGGTGACGCTGGGCATATAGACATTATCATAGGAGCCGAGGGGCCAGAGGTTACCTGGCCAAAGACCGCATCATGGCTTAAGGATAGATCCAATCAGAATTAATTACCGACCATTATTAATCTTATTAATCTGTGTCCATTCTTGTTGACAAGAATTATGCTTTCAGTTAAATGAATTAACCTATTATTCCTTGGGGGTATAGAAATTAATACATTAGACATTGTACGAGAAAAGCTATTAGAGAAGGAAGAACCGATAACATTTGAAGAGGCCCGTACACTAACTGACCTTACGAAATCAGACGTGCCCGACCTTCTTTCATTAGCAAGAAAAGTTACTCTCAAATATAGGGGTGACGGAGTGTTCTTGCGTTCCATAATAAGCGCGCAGACTGGTAATTGTCCTGAAGACTGTTCGTTCTGTTCTCAATCGGCGCATTTCGATACCGAGATTCAAGCACATCCGCTAATGGCAGCAGAGAGGATCTTAAAAGCTGCTCAGCAGGCCGAAAGAATGGGTGCGATGGATTTTTGCATCGTAATTAGTGCAAGGGGGCCAACGCCACGAATATTTAGTAAAGTTTTGGAAGTAGTTGATCTTTTGTTGAGAGAAACAAATCTCAAAGTCGGATGCTCCCTTGGGGATTTGACGGAGGAACAGGCATTTACACTTAAGGATCACGGTGTGTGGAGATACAACCACAATCTCGAAACCTGTAGGAGTTATTTTCCTAATATATGTACTACACATACATATGATGACAGGCTGAAAACGGCGTTACTTGTGCAAAAGGCCGGAATGCACCTTTGCTGTGGTGGCATTCTCGGTATGGGGGAGTCAATGGAACAGAGGTTGCTACTTGCGTTTGAACTGAGAGAATTAAATCCAACATGGGTTCCAATTAACTTTTTAAACCCAAGGCCTGGAACCCCCTTTGCTGATCGTCCAATGATACATCCCTTCGAAGCTGTTAAAACTATCTCGATTTTCAGGTTGATTCTTCCAGATAAGATTCTCATGACAGCCGGTGGAAGAGAAGTAACCCTCCGCGACTTACAGGCTATGGGTTTGATGGCAGGAGCAAATGCTATGATACTTGGAAATTACCTAACAACACCCGGTCGTTCTCCTGAAGAAGATTTGAGAATGTTGGATGATCTCGAACTTCCGATCAGAACAGATATCAACAATTAAATTCAAGATATATAATCATAGCCACTGAGATCACAGAGAACATCGAGAAAATTTTTAATGAAATAAAAATCCTTCCTTGTTTTCCCTCTGTATCCTCTGTGGCAAAACTTTCTTATGAGCGACCGAACAAAAAAACTCGGGGAATACGAT
Organism: Thermodesulfobacteriota bacterium; assembly: GCA_036397855.1. Lineage (NCBI taxonomy): Bacteria > Pseudomonadati > Thermodesulfobacteriota > Thermodesulfobacteriota bacterium. The sequence goes on from DASWID010000174.1 coordinate 10,333, forward strand.
AAGCAGTTTGTCTGGCACCCGTTCACACAGATGAAGGAGTACGAGGAAACCGATCCAATTGTTATTGAGGGAGGGGAGGGGGTTTATCTTTACGATACCGAGGGCAGGAAATACATTGATGGCGTATCGTCTCTTTGGGTCAATATTCACGGCCATAAAGTTCCTGAAATAGATAGCGCAATAAAAGAGCAGGTGGATAAACTGAGCCACAGTACATTACTTGGGGTTACAAATCCTCCAGCAGTAGAGCTTGCCAAAGAACTGATTGATATATGTCCTCCAGGATTGAAGAAGGTCTTTTATTCAGGCGATGGAGCAAGTGCAGTCGAAGTGGCACTCAAGATGTCATTTCAATACTGGCAGCATAAAGGCAAGCCAGAAAAAACAAAGTTTGTGTACCTTGAGAACGGATACCATGGAGACACGCTCGGTGCAGTTTCGGTTGGCGGCATAGATTTATTCCATTCAACTTTTAAGCCGCTGCTGTTCGAGACATATAAGGCTCCATCTTATTATTGTTACAGATGTCCTCTTGGCAAGACTTATCCAACTTGTGAAATAGCTTGCGCGATGGAAATGGAAAAAATTTTGGAAAAGCATCATGATGAAATATGTGGCGTAATTCTCGAGCCTTACGTACAGGCCGCTGGTGGAATGATTGTTGCACCGGAAGGTTATTTGAAAATGGTAAGAGATTACTGTGATAAATATGAAGTGCTTATGATCCTAGATGAAGTTGCAACAGGATTTGGAAGAACAGGAAAAATGTTTGCCTGTGAGCATGAGAACGTAGCGCCAGATATTATGGTTCTGGGGAAGGGATTGACCGGAGGCTATCTTCCCCTCTCGGCAACCATCACAAATCAAAAGGTATATGATGCATTTTTGGGTGACTATGAGGAATTTAAGACATTCTTTCACGGACACAGCTATGCTGGTAATCCCATATCCTGCGCTGCCTCTCTTGGGAATTTAGAAGTTTTTAAGAAACGTAAAACCCTTGAACATCTACAAGAAAAAATTGAGTACTTTGAGCAAGAGTTAAGAGAGGTTGAAGGATTAAAGCATGTGGGAAACGTCAGGAACAAGGGTTTTATGGCCGGTATTGAGCTTGTTGCGGATAAAGAGACGAAAATGCCATTTCAACTTTCAAAAAAGATTGGTTCGAAGGTTGCCGAGATTGCCAGTCAAAACGAGGTTCTCATACGTCCACTCGGGAACGTAGTAGTCTTAATGCCTCCTTTAGGGATAGAAATCGAAGACCTCAAAAAATTAATGAAGGTTACCTACCAGGCAATCAAAGAAGCAACCAAATCTTAGTTATCCCAAATTTTATGTTTACAAGCAAGCCCACCAGTCTTCCCCGTGGTGTTTTGAAAGGTCACTATAACCCCTCCTCAGTCCTCCCCCTTCAAATTTAAGGGGGAGGACAAAGGTGGGGGTCTACACTCGTTGTTTCATAAAAATCATTTATTATTTATATGCTCGTGCTCATAAAGACGCCGATAATTAATTTTTTGTACATACAAAACAAATATGAATGACCCGCTTTCGTGGATTGAAGAGGAGTTAAAAAACACAAGAGACAAAGATTTGTTTCGAGTACTTACCGAGCTGGAGACTGGACAATCCCCTGAGATCGAAATAGATGGAAAGGTCTATATCCTCTTATCATCTAACAGTTATCTTGGTCTCAGCGTTGATCCTAAAGTAAAAAAATCAGCTATGGAAGCTTTAGAGAAATATGGCACCGGTTCAGGCGGATCACGTCTTGTAAGTGGAAGCACAGACTTACATAGGCAGCTTGAAGAAAGAATAGCCATATTCAAAAAAACTCAATCTGCAATTCTGTTTAGCACAGGATATCTTGCGAATGTTGGAACAATCTCTTCTCTGGTTGGAACGGGGGATCTTGTATACAGTGATGAACTAAACCATGCTTCGATAATTGACGGGTGCAGGCTTTCTAAAGCGGAAATAAGGGTTTATAAACACTGTGACGTTGGGCATCTAAAATCAATTCTTAAAGCAGATGAAAACATGGGTAATAAAAAACTGATAGTTACCGACACCGTTTTCAGTATGGACGGGGATCTTGCCCCATTGCCTGAAATAGTGGAAATTGCAGAGAAGTATGGATGCATGCTCATGATTGATGAAGCACACGCGACAGGGGTGTTGGGGAAGAGGGGGAGTGGTGCTACGGAGCATTTTGGAATAGAAGACCGGGTTCCGGTAGTCATGGGTACGCTGTCTAAGGCCGTTGGATCACTTGGTGGATACATTGCGGGAAGTACCAAATTAATAGATTTTATAAGAAATAGGGTGAGGAGTTATATTTTCGATACATCTCTACCTGCGAGCTGTCTTGCAGCGTCATTAACGGCTATAGATATAATTGAGAATGAGCCGGAGAGGAGAGAATACCTCTGGAAGCTTATAAAGAAATTCAAGCTGGGACTTGAGCATATTGGTCTAGAAGTACTTCCATCTTATTCGGCTGTAATCCCAGTTTTGATCGGTGAAGCACAACCAGCATTGAATTTTTCAGTGAAGTTAAGAGAAAATGGGGTTTATACTCCCGCTGTCCGACCTCCGTCGGTGCCACCAGGAAAATGCCGCATAAGAGCTACATTAATGGCGAAGCATACAGATGGGCAAATTGAAAAGGCCTTAAGCGCCTTTAAAATAGCTCATGATTCTATGACGCATGATTCATGATGCGAGATGCAGGATCCACGATGCAAGATGCATGATGCAGAATGCAGGATCCACGATGCAAGATTCACGGTGTATGAAGTTCGTGCTTATCGTGTATCCTGCATCGTGTATCTTGCTTAGAATATTCCGTTCACACTGAGCACAGTCGAAGTGCCTGTACCGAGCCGGGTCGAAGTGTGGAATTGTTAAAACCATACTTTATGGGATGGGAGACCTTGCATTTCCGCCGTACGGCCGGGTCCTAGTGATTATGGTAAGGTGCTCCCAGGCACAAATGGCTTATGTTGACATTTTAACTACCTTATTTTAAAGTGTTTGAAAAAATAGAGAAAGAGAGGTGACCGCAAATGGACTGGGGTATGGCAAATCGAATGGCCAGAATCATCAACCCTAATACGGGCCGTACAGTTATGCTAGCTTTAGATCACGGTTATTTCTTAGGACCAACCCATCGGATAGAGGAGCCCAGAAAGACTATTGAGCCGTTACTGCCCTATGCGGATACGATTATGTTAACAAGGGGTGTATTAAGAACCTCGGTTGATCCTAAGTCAGCGACAAACGTCGTTTTAAGGGTATCAGGGGGGGTTAGCGTTATTGGTCCAGCTCTTTCGGATGAGGGGCTTACAACTTCAATTAAAGATGCGATACGGCTTAATGTTGCTGGAATCGGGATTTCGGTATTTATTGGGACTGAACATGAACGGCAAACGCTGCTGAATCTCGCGGAGCTAGTAAACATCGGCGAAGAGTATGGAATTCCGGTTCTGGGAATTACTGCCGTGGGCAAAGAACTCGAGAAAAGAGATGCGCGATTTCTATCACTTTGCTGTAGGATTTGTGCTGAGCTTGGTACACATATAGTCAAAACCTATTACTGCGAGGATTTTGAAAAAGTTACTACTGGCTGTCCTGCACCGATTGTAATCGCTGGTGGACCAAAATTAGAAACTGAAATGGACGTGCTCGATATGACTTACAGTGCCCTACAGCATGGAGCCGTGGGTGTCGATATGGGTAGAAACATATGGCAAAACGATCATCCAGTGGCTATGATCAGGGCTATACGTTCAATTGTTCATGAGGGTTTAAAACCAAAACAGGCCCACGAATTTTTTAAGGAAATCAAAGAAGAACAGAATAAAAAAGTCGCGAGTGGTTAATAAGTCTGATAATCATAATCGATTAATAGTCAAGCTTTTTGCTATTATATAAAAGTTTCTAATTTAATCCGAGCTGATCACGAGCAAGACTCGTGACCTAACCGATGTTGGTCCACTGAATTGGGTAGTCCACCAGTCTTGCTGGTGGATATTGAATAACGATTCATACAAATAAAATGAGGGTTGCCGTTTATTATAACAATCAGGATATACGTATTGAGGAGGTATCAGTCCCAGAAATCGGCCCCGGTGAGATACTAGTACGTATACATGCGAGCGGCGTTTGCGGGAGCGATGTAATGGAATGGTATAGACTTCCAAAGGCGCCTATAGTTCTTGGTCATGAGGTTTCTGGTGATGTTGTAAAGGTAGGTGATGGAGTGAAGCATTTCAAAGAGGGCGATAGGATAATGGCAACCCATCATGTTCCCTGTAACACTTGCTATTTTTGCCTGAGGGGTAAGCACTCTGCATGCAGTACTCTGAGAATGACCAGTTTCGACCCCGGTGGGTTTTCTGAATTTATAAGGGTTCCGGCGATAAATGTCGATAGGGGTGTATTTTTACTTCCTGAGAATGTTTCATTTGATGAAGGTACGTTTATTGAACCTCTTGGTTGCGTTATACGCGGTCAGCGTTTGGCGAGATTTCAGTCAGGAAGCAGCGTTTTGATTATAGGATGCGGCATAGCCGGCCTTCTGCATCTTCAGCTTGCAAAGGCCCAGGGGACGGGGAGGATTATTGCTACGGATATCAACGATTATAAGCTTGATGCCGCAAAGGGTTTTGGAGCAGATGCCATTATAAATGCAAATGAGGAAATAAGTTCAAAACTGCGCGATGTAAACGACGGAAGACTTGCAGATCTTGTAATAGTTTGTACGGGTGCTCAAACCGCTATTGAACAATCCTTAGGCTTGGTTGAACAGGGTGGCACGATACTTTTTTTTGCGCCCTCTGATCCTGGTACAACAATTGAGATACCCTTCAATGAGCTATGGTGGGGTGGAATTACTACGACCAGCTCTTATGCGGCAGCCCCTTATGATCTCGCATTTGCGATTGATTTTATCAGGAGTGGAAGAATAAATGTGAAAGACATGGTTACTCATAGGCTTCCTTTGGCGGAGACGGGGATAGGTTTTCAATTAGTGGCTGAATCAAAAGAGTCAATCAAAGTCATAATAGAGCCACAGAAGTAGTCTGACAATTTTATAAACCCTTAATTTTAAGGTTAGCTTATGAATCCGATTCTCTAGTTTACAAGGTCGCGGAAAAAGCCGATGGGACTGCGCTCAAGGATCTTAACAGGTTTATGCCTGTTCTAGCGAAAAATTCCTATAAAATCGTGAGTTCTCGGCTAAAAGAAATATGAGTCTAATTTTAAGGTTTTCTAATAATCTAGGACAGTTATCATAGCTTTCGTTGGTGCATTTAAATTGCAATCAAGCTCTAATGTGTGAGATTCTGCTCAATTTGAATAGTTTTGGTTGAATTTTCTGAGAATTTAGTTTAAAATCAAGCATTTCTTTACGATACTATTGAATCACCTAAACACTTTTAAGGACTGAAAAATGGAAAAAAAATATCTGTTTAAGAATTTTTTAAAGGATAAACATGTAGCTTCGATTGTATCTTCTTCAAAATTTGCCGTTAACCGGGTTTGTAACAAATTGGATTTCGGTGGAAAGAAGATTATTGTGGAATACGGTCCGGGGACCGGAGTATTCACAAAAATACTTTTGGAAAGAATGAGCCCGGAGTCGAAGCTAATACTTATCGAAACGAATAAGGACATGATTTCAATTCTCAAGAAGATCAAGGATCCGAGGGTTTTTATTTTTAATGATACGGCGGAAAATGTGGAAGATATCTTACATCAGTGTAGTGAAGAAACTGCGGATTATATCATATCTGGGATTCCGTTCTCGTTTATTAAAAAGGATAAAAAGCACGAGATTCTGGGAAATACCAGGAAGGTTCTATCGAATAATGGAAGATTTTTGGTATATCAATTCACGCTATCTGTCGTGGGTTATTTGAGAAGATATTTCACTAAAATTAGCTACGACTTTGTTTTTTTGAATATTCCTCCCTTGTTTATTTTTGAAGCATTCAAGTGAAGTTTTCACCATTCCTTTTGTAATCTTTACAATCTGACTTTCAAAGTCGAACAATGATGTAAAGTATGGGAAAAGATTCGGGCTTTAATGGCTTTAGAAAAGAAGCCTTTCAGTATTTCAGTGATCTCGAAAAGCAGAATTGTAGATGTTAGACAACTCGAGGACAAAATTCTTACGAGTTCATGAATTGATTTATTTTGATTAATCCTTTTCAGAATGTAAAGGATTCGAACGGCCTTCCAAAAATTGCGTTAAGAAAATCAGAAACGAAGACGTTGAAATCTCCCTAAATCCCCATTCGACGGGCTCATGACAGGCTCTTTAGAAAAGAGGGACTTTCTGTAATTTCCTCCTTTTGTAAAGGAGGATTAAGGAGGATTTTCGGGCAGCCTTGTCCTGACCATATGGAAGGGTTGCTTCTTTGTACCTGTGCTGAACCATGTCCTGACGATAGGTCAGGATCTATTCAGCATCAAGACAAAGAAGTCAAAAAGAAAAGTAAGGTAAGTGAAGAAAATACTTTTAAAAATTCTGTCCTCGAATGTTCCCCGCCAGAAACATGCGGGGCCAGGCTTGAGAGGGGATCCACA
>DASWID010000175.1 GCA_036397855.1 Thermodesulfobacteriota bacterium
AAAAAAACAAGGAGGATGGTATGGGGACCAACAGTAAAATTGAATGGACGCAGGTAACCTGGAATCCTGTCACTGGCTGTAGCAAGGTGAGCCAGGGATGTAAGCACTGCTATGCCGAACGTTTAGCAATGCGACTACAGAAGATGGGTGTTCAGAGATATCAGAATGGCTTTTCTGTTACTCTACATGAAGATGCTGTTGCATTACCAATTAAATGGAAATATCCTAGTATAATTTTTGTTAATTCTATGAGCGACCTGTTTCACGAAAATATACCCTTCGAGTTTATTACGCAAGTATTTGGTACAATGGAACGCTGTCCTCAACATATCTTTCAAATTCTTACTAAGCGGAGCAATAGGCTGAGAGACCTGGCGAGTAAACTACCCTGGCCTACTAACGTTTGGATGGGAGTTAGTGTCGAAGACAAAGAAGTACTCGATAGGATTTATGACTTGCAAAAGGTACGGGCGCACATTCGATTCTTATCTTGTGAGCCGTTGATTGGCGCGCTGGATACAATACCACTTGTGGGTATTAATTGGGTGATCGTCGGTGGGGAATCAGGACCGAAAGCAAGACCAATGAAAAAAGAATGGGTGCTATCAATTCTCCAGCAATGTCGTGAAGCTGATGTACCCTTCTTCTTCAAGCAGTGGGGCGGAGTGCGTAAGGACTTAACTGGACGAAAACTAAACGGTCGAACCTACGATGAAATACCCTTGGATCGATATGACTATAAACCTCAATTGGCCTTATTTTAGAAATAGTAGCCTGTATAAATTCCACAATCTATCGCTCGGCCAGCCACATAACGCACCAGCAAGCGTGTCCTGAGCTAGACCGAAGGAACTCGTGTGCCACCCTTGCCAAAGAACAAAGAGGTAGGAGCGGCTTCCAGCCGCGATTTATCTTGCCATAAGCCTGTCCGGAATGAAAATGATGCCTCCCCTTGAGCTTTCTTCAAACTATTGTTATTTTATTTTGTCCAAACATTTAGAATAAGATCGGAATGAATCCTCAAATCATTATTAACGCCATGCTGTAAATGCTCTAAATAAACTCGAATCCGCCATCTAAAAAAATACAATATCTAGGAGACAAATTCATAATAAAAAAGCCGCTCTCCGTTCGTGGTGCGTTAAGCACTCTTTAATATTAACGAACCAAAGCGGCCATCTTTTATGTACATATATCATAATAATTATGCGTTCATTAGTCGATTTTGTGTTTTTATTAGGAGAAAAGAAGCCGGAAACCTTTATTTAGAATTTAATTGTCCAGTTGGACCTCCTTGCGGCCTGTGGTCTAATATGCGCCCCACAATCTCTTCAAAAGTCATAATGAGTTCATCGGAACGGCAGGGCGATTTCGCTTCTCGTTAATGACTGGACTCTCTGAAGTGGGTTATTATCCGTCGGGCATATATATATAGTTTAGATCTCACCCTAAAATATTTTAAACAAATAGTCAAATGTTTTGATAAATTGACAGTCAATAACATGTGTGTTAGAAATATGTATATTTAATACATAATATGAGGTGTATAAGTAATGGTAAGGATGAACATAACTATAGATAAAGAATTATATGAAGAGCTTTCTCAAATAAAGAATAAAAGTGGGTTTATAAGAGATGCAGTTAGAGATAAGCTCAGAGTTCTGAGGGAAAAGCAACTTCGAAAATCACTTAAAGAAGGCTATAAAAAAGAAGGTAAGAATTTGAAGGAGTGGGAGACAACTATTACTGATGGATGGGATTAGCAGAGGAAATGTATGGTTGGTTTCTCTCGAACCTATTATAGGAAGAGAAATCGGCAAAACAAGACCTGCGTTAGTAATTTCAAACGACATAAACAATGAGTATGCGGAAACAGTTACTGTTATTCCGATTACTTCAAGTGTTACGAAGGTTTATCCTTTTGAGGTTTTTTTATCCAAAGGAACTGCAAACTTGTCCAAAGACTCGAAGGTAAAGTGCAATCAAATAAGAACTGTAGATAAGAAAAGGCTTATTAAGCAAATGGGCAGTCTTTCTCAACAAAAGATCGAAGAAATAGAAAAGGCATTGCTTATCCACCTTGGAATATTATCGTATATTTGAGAAATATCTGATCACTAAGAATATTCCATAGTGAATTTTATAAGAACAGATTAAATAAGTATAAGAGTTATAAAGGTTTGTTGACTGCTTAAGTCAATAGTCAAGGCCTGACACCTTTTATTCGTTACCCATTATTCTGGCAAGTTCCTTTATCTTAAACTCATTGCACTCCCTGTCTAACTAACCAAATATTCTATTTCCAATCTTCCTATCCAAAATGTAATTGTTTAAAGTCAAATTGCATGCCTGGCCCCGATTTTTCCTAAAGAGGTAAAAACTCCACTCGATTGGCGATATCATCAAGCTCTGCCGCCTTAGCGATAATTTCTATATCACGGATGCAGCTTCCGATCGAAACGCGCGAGGGATAAGCATAAATCAGACCGGTAAAGGGATTACCCTGTACTTGCCGTTTTGTAGCTTCGATCAGCAGGTCATCGTCGAAGGTGAATAGGACTCGCCGTAAGGCAGTGGCGCGTTCCAGTAACTCTTGGTCAGCGAGATTGGCCGAGTTGTCTTCTTGTGCGGTAATAACATCAACACCACGAAGCCGCAAACCGACTGTAATGGCTCTGGGAATGTGGACATCCATGTAAATGGCGACAGCCATTACAGCAAACCTTTGGATTTTAACCTGGCAACTAAAGGTGATGGTCCGCTGGCTTGCCTGATTTTCTCCACTTTTTTCAGTCGACGTTCCAGGTCTTTATTGAGTTCCTCCACGTGGTCCCAGTAATAAGCCAGGGCCGAATGGATTTGCCCTAAAGTCAAATAAGGGTGCTGAAAGTGTAGCTCCTCCGGACTCCACCCGTAAGCAATTCTTTCAGCAACAAGTTCGACCACCTTCATAGTTGTGCCGGAGACGATGGGTGTTCCATCCTCACCAATAACAATATGCTCGTATCTTGTTTCTGCGACGGACATTAATAACTCCTGTTTCATGGAACAGTTTAAGCAAAAGTCTCCAATATTCCAAATCCTCGAATCTCTCAATCTTGTGACCTTCAATCTTCTAATCCTTTTTCCCCTCTACAATCGCAATCTCCCCCGGCGTCAGCCCGTTGAGTTCATACACCCCCTGGTCGATCTGGCGTTCCTATTCTTTAATTTTTTCCTGTTTCTTTGGATTGAGTTAACATGCATTCCAGGCACCACGCATACACTTTTTTTTCATCGCAAAGGGCAAATCCCCGTGGCAATCTAATTTTATTCCTTCAGGATACTGAAAAGGAAACAGGAAGGACGCTTCAAGAAAACGGCAGGCGAGGAGAACAAAAGGAAAAATAAGTCATTTATTCATGACCCCGGAGACATTGGAATATTATCGTATATTTGAGAAATATCTGATCACTAAGAATATTCCATAGTGAATTTTATAAAAACAGATTAAATAAGTATAAGAGTTATAAAGGTTTGTTGACTGCTTAAGTCAATAGTCAAGGCCTGACCCCTTTTACTGCCATTCACCGTCGTCGTAGGATTCCATCTTGGTCTTGAGTCGGTTGTATAGTCTGTCTAAGTGCTTTTGGAGCTTCGGGTCTTCCGAATGGTTGGCTTCTGCGGCGATGTAACCGAGCAGTTCGTCCAGATCGTCGAGTGTGAATTTCGCCACAAGCTTGGTGCCCTGGGTTGAAGCGATTCTAAGCCTATCGGTAAGATTGGGACCTGCAAACGTCTGCTCAAGAACGAGGCTTCTTTCACGTTGAGTGAAAGGCACCTCCACAGGCTCTCCGTATCGGATCTTTTTTCGTTTCACGACCATCACATTCCTAAGGTTATTCTAACACTACAAATCAGCCGCCGAGTCAGCGGTCGGCTGTATTTGTTTGTTAGGGCTTTCTCGATACATGCTAATAGTGAGCGACGCTACTGCAAGGATGAGAGCTAGGATAGATACTCCAGTTGTTAT
>DASWID010000176.1 GCA_036397855.1 Thermodesulfobacteriota bacterium
AAAAGAGCGAATCAAGGGTTCAATAGTTTAAAGGGGTCGCATAAGGCACTTCATTCAGAGTTGTTCAAGTCTCTCCAATTACTCGATAATTACGATATTCGCGGGGATTACGCTTTTTCACATGGTGATCTTCAACACCATAACGTAGTCGTCAATTCAGACAAACGACTGATTTGGCTCGACTTTGACCAAGCATGCAGGCGTCCACTCAGGCATGATTTAGCCGCTGTTGAACTTATGATGTTGCGGAAGTGTCCGGAAGTAATTGATGAATTCGAACGGGGATATTTCGTAACCCACTCAGACCAACTGGATGGTTGGCGGAAATACCGTCTTATGTGGTATCGCATTATTTCCTTGCGGAGGGCTCTGTTTAAGCTAGAACAAACTAGGAAGCTTAGGGGTTTTAAAAAGGTAAAAGAGTATATGGCACTTAACTCTGCGTGTGGGGAAGTCAAAGACGCTGGGCAACCGAGCAGCGAGCTTATGAGGACCATCGTACACACAGCTCAACACAGACTAAACTCATAGAAGTATACAAATTAAATATAAGGAATGTGCCTAGGAGTGATTATGTATCGGCGAGGGATGCAAACGAACTAAGAGAAACAGGGCCGCCAATTGATCTAAATGATAAATACGCGTCCTCTAAGTATTGGCCTACCAATTCATTGACGATGAAGGCACTCGTAGGTTTTATCCACCCTAGATGAGACACTGAGTAGAATGACGGGGAGTGATATTTCTCATTGGCGACGAAGGGTACTATGTACATTAGAATATAGCCAGTTTTCTAACCAATCGTTCCGGGAAATGCATGTCGCTTCGATCAATCGCCTTTGGCCGTATATTTTAAAGAAGATTCATAATCACATCTGTCCAAAATAGGTTTTTAAGAAGGGAGCCTCAGACAGGTAGAATTTTGTTTGTAAGATCAAAAAACCTGAAGGAGGACTCCCTTGATGAATAAGTTTAACAGTATTTTTGGACAAATCTTACAAATATTTCCAAGAAGTGAGTTTTACAATGCAGTACTAGAGACAGGAGCAGAAAGGAGGGCGAAGGGATTTAGTAGCTGGCAGCAATTCGTAGCCATGCTATTTTGTCAAATAGGGCAGGCTCATAGCCTTAGGGAGATATGCGGAGGACTAGCAACCTGTGTTGGTAAGCTGAGACACCTTGGGGTAAGGAGCGCACCCAAGAGGTCTACTCTTTCATATGCGAATGAGCACAGGCCCTGGCAGTTATATGAGAAGATATTTTATCAGTTGTTAGGGAGGTGTAAGTTATATGCTCAAGGTAAGAAGAAGTTCCGGTTTAAGAACAAGTTATTCAGCCTGGATGCTACGGTGATAGAGCTTTGCGCTAGTTTATTTGACTGGGCAAAGTTCAGGAGGACAAAGGGAGCAGTGAAGCTTCACCTACTCTTAGACCATGAGGGATATCTTCCGGTATTTGCCAATGTAACAGGGGGAAGGGTGCATGAGGTAAACATAGCCAGGGGACTTTCATTTCCTAGGGGCTCAATAGTAGCGATAGACATGGGTTATACAGACTATTCCCTTTTTGAGAAGTGGAGTGAGGAGGGGGTTTATTTTGTAACCAAGCAGAAGGAAAATGCGGTATATGTGGTCGAGAGGGATAATCCCATACCGAGGGGGAGGAACATATTAAGGGACCAGATAATAGGGCTAGAGGGTTATTATGCAAGGATGGATTGTCCTCGGGAGCTGAGGAGATTGGAGGTGTGGGATGAGAAGAGTGGAGAAGTTATAGTGTTACTTACAAACCATCTGGAATTTGGGGCAACTACAATAGCATCAATATACAAGGACAGATGGCAGATAGAGGTATTCTTTAAGGTAATAAAACAGAACCTCAGGATAAAGACATTTGTGGGGACATCACCTAATGCTCTTATGACTCAGATTTGGACAGCATTGATAGCTATATTGATATTGAAGTATTTACAGTTCCGCTCAAAGTTTGGGTGGTCGCTCTCAAACCTTGTGGCAATGCTTAGGTACAATCTGTTTACATACAGGGACTTATGGGAATGGATAGATGATCCATTTGAAACGCCTGCGGTTGTGCCAGATGTAGAACAACTGTCGATTAAGTGGGATTAATTGGACAGCATTTTGAATATAAATGACAATAGAAAGGGGGAACCTGATTTTGAAAACGAGTTTTTACTTGTCTAATATACTCTATTTATAAGGGTTCACTATTGAAATTCCGTTTGTCTTGGACAGCAATGATACTCGATGCATATTAAAGATTGCTGTAAGCTTAGCATAAGAAAAATACACGCCTCCCGGTCAAAGTATTTTGACCTATTTATTACATTTTTTTAAATGTTGGATAGCAATAAGATTACTTTGAGATAGGTTTAAATGCAAGACTTGGCAACCGGAGAATACTTTTAAAAGACAATTGGATAATGAATAACGATAAACCAATTTTTATTACGGGCGGTTGTGGTTTTGTTGGCAGGCACTTAGTAAGAAACCTTTTAGAAAAAAATAAATCAATATGGATTGTCGATGATTTATCTACGGGATGGCATCCAGATAGGTGGTTAAAATATAAAGAACGAAGAGAGAAGAACAATGTAATTACTTATATGTTAAAGAATGGGGTAAAAGTTTTTTTTATAAGGATGGACGCTTTGAGTTTTTTCCAGCAACAGGTGACACGCGAAAGTAATTTAGTTGTTCCTGAATTTTGTGATATTTACCATTTATCATCAATAGTTGGAGGTAGAGTATTAATCGATGGTGACCCTATTTTAGTAGCGACTGATCTTGGCATAGATGCTTTATTTTTTGTTTGGGCAACACGTAACAAGGAAAAATTTGAGAGAATACTATATGCGTCTTCTAGCGCTGCATATCCCATACATTTACAAAACGTGAAAGATAAGCCAGCCATTGCGCTAGCGGAGAGTCTGATAAGTTTTGAAAATCATATTGGCCAACCTGATATGACTTATGGTTGGAGTAAGTTAACTGGAGAGTTTCTAAGTAGATTGGCGGCGGAGAGCTATGGATTACATATATCTTGTGTTAGACCTTTTTCCGGATATGGGGACGATCAAGATGTGAGTTATCCCATTCCAGCAATTGCGAGACGCATAGCGAGAAGGGATTCTCCGGTAGAAGTATGGGGGTCAGGAAAACAGTCTAGAGATTTTATTTATATCGATGATTGTATCGACGCTATGTTTATCGCTTTAGACAATGTATCAGATGGTAGTGGAGTAAATATTGGGTCGGGAATATTAACATCATTTATAGAAATAATAAAAATTTTTGCAGAAATCGAAGGTTATAATCCAAAAATCAAGCCTATTTTAGATAAACCCATCGGGGTTCAGTCTAGGTATGCTGATATCACATTAATAAAGAGCTTTGGTTGGAAGCCAAAGTATTCATTAAAAGATGGTCTAGAGAAGGTTTTGGACTATGCGAAGAAAGAGATCCCATCTTAATAGTTAAGGATTTCATTGAATAATTATGATCGCCAATCGTAAAAAATGTTGAATTTGATCAAAGGGAATTGAGAAAAGCCATAAGAGAGTCGAGTTCCTCTTGAGAAAGGCCTGAAAATCTATCGATCACCGTTTCTGCTTCGCCTCCGTGGAGTTTGATTGCCTCTTCAAGGCTATCAGTCCTTCCATCATGGAGGTAAAAGTTTCTTGTGCGAAGCCCCCACAGGGGGGTAGTTCTAAACTCATAACCCTTGGCGGGCCCCTTTTCTATTCCGTCGGCTAATTCAGGCCCCATATCATGAAGGAGCAAATCAGAATACAATTCGACATCTTTATTACTCAGTGCCTCAATTTCATTCGCTCCAGTGGAAAGGCTATCGATATGGCATTTCGAGCATCCGATCTCTTCAAAGACTGCTTCACCGTCACTTACTGCCTCCGTTATCTCACCCCTTGGCGGAGGCGCGAGAAATCTTTGAAACGCGCCTATAGCTTCAAGCTCCTCGAAGCTG
>DASWID010000177.1 GCA_036397855.1 Thermodesulfobacteriota bacterium
GAAACGGTATTAAAGGCATTAGAACTTTCAAACCAAAGAGGGGTTTTATTAAATGGTTGGGGATGTCTCGGTGGCGTAGGTTTGCCTGACAGTGTTATTGAAATCGATTCGGCTCCGCACAGTTGGCTATTTCCGAGAATGGCTGCAGTGGTTCATCATGGAGGTGCAGGAACGACGGCCTCAGTGCTAAGGGCGGGAAAACCTTCGGTGGTAGTCCCATTCTTTGTTGATCAGCCCTTTTGGGGGAGAAGGGTGTCGGAGCTGGGTGTGGGTCCTAAACCGATACCATTTAAAGAGTTAAGTGCTGAACGGTTAGCAACCTCAATCAATATCGCGGTTAACAACACCGAAATTCAGGTGAATGCCACCGAACTGAGTGAAAAAATACGGGCTGAGAAAGGGGTAGCTAATGCCGTAGAACAGATTGAAAACCTCTTATCCCAAGTCCGGTAACGATAAGGTCACCTTGCAGATTTATAACTAGCTTTTTAAAGATTATACAAAATAAATTGTTTTAATTAGTATTAAGAAGTTAGATTTATTATGCTAGCTTTTTTAATATGCATTGTTACTTGATCTTTTTATTCGGAATGTTTTAAATACAATACTTAAGCTGCTATTTCTTAAATGTTATTAAGAAGGATCGAAGCTCAAATTAAATCCGAAGGGCTTAATAAAGCAACACTAAAGGAGGTGTCGAAATGTTAGAAGATTTTAAAGAATTTGCCATTAAGGGAAATGTTGTGGACATGGCTGTCGGCATAATAATTGGTGCTGCTTTTGGAACCATTGTCACGTCACTGGTCAATGATGTAATCATGCCGCCAATTGGGCTCCTTTTGGGAAATGTTGATTTTTCGAACCTGTTTGCGGTTCTTAAGGATGGAACGCCTGCTGGTCCATATCCTTCACTCGCAGATGCTGAAAAGGCAGGGGCCGTTGCAATTTTTTATGGTAAGTTTATAAATACAATTATCAGTTTTACCATCGTTGCCTTCGCTGTTTATCTGCTTGTTCGTGGTATAAATAGACTTAAACGTGAGCAAGAGGCACCGCCAGCCGAGCCAACGACAAAGGAGTGTACCTACTGCTTATCTGCAATTCCAATAAGAGCTACAAAATGTGCTCATTGTACCTCTCAACTCTAGGCTATCTAAAATTTGAAACTGGATGAGTCAATCTTCTCTCCAATGTCTGAAAAAAGAAAACTTATTGACCTTAGCATAAAAATTGAGCCTGCCCCCGGGCCCGAGCACCAGCGTTTGGAAATACAGCACGAAAATCACGCGGATACCGCTGAATATTTGATGAAAAGGTTCGCTTGTAGTAGAGAGGATCTTCCAGATGGTTTGGGGTGGGCCAATGATTATGTAACACTCGGAACGCATGTCGGCACGCACATCGACGCCCCCTGGCACTACCATCCAACATCCGAGGGAAGAAAGGCGAAAACTATTGATGAGATTCCGGTTGAATGGTTTTACGGTGATGGTGTTGTAGTAGACATGAGACACAAAGGCCCAGGTGAGTTAATAGATGTATCTGACCTTGAAGAGGCGCTCATGAAAATTCCATATGAAATAAGGCCCTACGATATAGTCCTTGTTATGACGGGGGCTGACAAATTATGGGGCACCATGGAGTACTGGTCTCAGTTCCCTGGTTTGGGAAGGGGATCGACCCTCTGGCTATGTAACCAGGGAGTAAAGGTTATGGGGACTGACTCCGCAGGCTGGGACAGACCATTTTGGGCTATGGTAGAGGAGTTCAAGAAAACGGGGGACAGCAGTGTTTTATGGGGGGCACATTTTGCAGGGATTGAGAGGGAATATTGCCAGATCGAAAAACTCACCAACCTAGATCAGTTGCCATCGTATGGATTTAAAGTAGCTTGTTTCCCGATGAAGGTAATAGGTGGTAGCGCAGGTTGGGCAAGACCGGTTGCGATTATTGAAGAATGAATTTTGGGGATCATTACTTTTGATCCTTTTGGTTAGGTTTAGGACTGAAGGGTCACATCCCGAGGCAGTGAAATTGCTGGAAACTCTCACTTGTATTAGACTTTTGAGGGTATCCGATCATCTGAGCCTGTCGAAGGATGATTAAAATTTATCTAATCTGAGGTACGTACTTCGACGAGCTCAGTACGAACGGTTTCGTTTAACCAAAGTACATCAAGGTTTCATGAAAATGTAGGGACCGATGCCCCCATCAGTCCTAATAATCATCGCTTAAAAATTTCTTACAGGGTGATAAAAAGGGTAGAATAATGTCTTTATCGTTTAATGCTAAATGTAATGGATAATATTGAATGAAGAGAATAATTTTGTACACGGGAAAAGGCGGGGTTGGAAAAACAACCACGGCCGCGGCGACGGCAATTCAATCGTCAAAACGGGGTTACAAAACACTTGTAATTTCTACAGATGCTGCTCATAGCCTAAGAGATGCTTTTGACATCGAGCTGGGACCCGAGCCAAAAAGGATTATGCCTAACTTATATGCGCAGGAGATCGATGTTTATTACTCAGTTGAAAAATACTGGGGGAGCTTAACAAAGTATCTGCATTCCTTATTCAATTGGATGAAGGTAGATGACATCTTAGCTGAGGAGTTTAGCGTTCTCCCCGGAATGGAAGAGGTGTCATGCTTTCTCTGGGTTCACAGTCACTTCAAAGATGACTCATATGAAGTGATTATCGTAGATAGTGCTCCCACTGGAGAGACACTTCGGTTACTATCATTGCCCGACGTCGCAAGGTGGTGGATAGTGAAGATATTTCCTATTGAAAGGAAGCTTGTTAAGGTAATTCGGCCCGCGGTTAAGGTTGTAAGTAATATGCCACTACCAGAGGATCATACATATGATGCTGTGGAAGATCTGTTCGATCGATTAGACGCTATACATAAGGTGTTTTCCGATCCCAAGGTGACGTCAATCAGGCTCGTACTGAATTTAGAAAAGATGGTGATTAAGGAGACCCAAAGGGCATTTACGTACCTCAATTTATACGGATACCCTACCGATGCTGTAATAGTAAACAGGTCTATGCCGCTAGATGTAAGCGATCCATTTTTCGAAGAATGGAAAAAATATCAGCGGGGGTACAGGGAAGAGATTGAAGAACTTTTCAGTCCGCTGCCCCGCTTCGAGGCGCCAATGTTTTCAAGAGAGGTAATGGGAGTAAGTTCGCTTGAGAGATTTGGTGAGACATTATTCGATGGTATAGATCCGACGAAGATCTTCTTTACTGGGAAGCCGTACAATATAGTAAAGGAGAAAGGCGCCTATCAGCTGCATTTGAAACTCCCATTTGTATCCAAGGAGAAAATCAACCTTTTTCAGACGGGTGATGAGCTTACGATCCAGATCGAGAACCAACGGCGTAATGTTTTCCTGCCAAATTTCCTTGCCAGGCTTGAAGTTGGGGATGCCCGTTTTGAGGATGGGGTCCTGAAGGTCAGCTTTGAGAAAAAGGAAAAGAAAGCCAGTAAATAATTGCATTACATACCCCTAGTGAAGATACGTCTGTAATTTTCGGCATCTAATCGACACCAAATTAGTGTTATGTGTACTATAATTTGGACTTATCATTCATGTGACTATAAATCTTTCCCGAACCGTTCGTCCTCACCATGTCGAAGGACGTACTGGTTATGTGTTGGCACATTTAATTAATGTCGGTCGAATATGTGCTTGAGTTATAGGCAAAATATCAAACACGACTAGAATTTATTTGTTTTCATCCAATTCGTTAAATACTTCTTTTGCGGCAAGGAGTGCATTGATCGCAGCTGGAAAGCCGGCATAGACAGATATTTGAATAAAAACTTCTATTATTTCCTCGCGCGTAGTCCCTGTGTTGAGTGCAACCTTGATATGTGCCTTTACTTCCGGTTCTGCATATCCGAGCGCAGCAAGAGCTGACAGTGTGACGAGCTCCCTGGTCTTAACGTCCAATCCGGGTCGGTCATAGACGTCTCCAAAGGGATATTCGATTAGGTATCGAGAAAAGTCGGGTGAGATTTCATTCAATTTCTGGATAAATTGCTCTCCTGTATCACCGGTGATTTCTTTGAAGTTTTTAAGCCCCCGTTCATATCTATCGTCGCTCATTGTATTTCTCCTTGTTGGGTTTTATATAATCACATGTAGGAACATAATATAACATTTAGTTTGGGAGTTGCTTTTGGCTGGCTAAGATTTTGAATGTCATCTCCTTTTGTAGGATCGCACCATAAACTGTGTTTGTTACCATATCCTTGTTATAAGTGTATGTATGACTCATCGATAATCATCACCTATCCGAACATTCCCACTTCATCGAAGGCCGAAGGAATAATTTTCTTGATTCGAATCATTCTTATGTATATTGAGCTGGTGTTAATAAAGGACAAGATCGCAGAGAACTCCATCACGATGGTCACGACCAGGGGGACGTTCTCTTCCCCCGCGACGGGGGAAGACTAAGATGGGGGTCAAGATTATTCCAAGCCTAATTCGCCAGCTATGACTTCCTTTACATTCTCAATATATGTCAAGACCTCATTATTCCAGAATCTCAATACTCTAAAGCCTTTGTTCTCCAACCACTTATCACGTTTCGAATCATAAAACTTGTTATCGTCGTGTTGTCCACCGTCAACTTCAATTATCAATTTTTTCTCAATACAAATGAAGTCGACGATATAAGGTCCTAAAGAGTGTTGTCTTCTGAACTTATATCCACCTAGCTGGAGAAGTCGAAGATGGGCCCATAATTTTCTTTCTGCGTCTGTAGGATTTTTTCTTAATGCTTGTGCTCTAATTGTAGTCATGTCTACGCATCATATTTACTCAACCCCCATCCTACCCTTCCCCCTTTAATTAAGGGGGAAGGGATAACTGGATTGACTAGTCTTTTTTAGGGTAAATTGAATTGATGACAATAAATTATACAACCATTTAAACCTCATGATTTATGTGAAGAAAAAAGGACTAATAGGTAACGCGGCATTAATCTACATGCTGTTACCTCACTCTTCCGCATAAATGGAGAAGGCCGTAGCTCATCGCCCACGCTTGGAGAGGTGAAGGTGGGGTGCAAGCCTGACAGTTGGGTGACCAAATTTATGATGTAGGCAAATTTCAGGTTTTTATCTATGTAGCTGTGTAGGATAAATACAGACCGTATTCTTAATAAATAACCCAAATCGGGTAAAATCCCGTCTTCCATGGATCGGCTGAAATCATACGGTAATTTTATACAGGTTGAGCATACCCTTTTTTCACTTCCTTTGATATTGTCAGGGGCTTTTTTGGCTGCTAGTGGTGTACCCAAATTGAATATACTAATACTAATTCTTCTTGCGGGTATTGGAGCGAGGACCGCGGCACTCGGCCTAAACAGAATCATTGACCGAGAAATTGATAGAAGAAACCCTAGAACTGCAGGCAGGGAACTACCCTCAGGCATGATTACGCTTAGAGGTGCTTTAGCGGTTACTTTTGTGGGAATGTTAATATACATTATTTCTGCTTATTTTATTTGCGATCTTGTTCT
Organism: Thermodesulfobacteriota bacterium; assembly: GCA_036397855.1. Taxonomy (NCBI): domain Bacteria; kingdom Pseudomonadati; phylum Thermodesulfobacteriota; species Thermodesulfobacteriota bacterium. The sequence goes on from DASWID010000177.1 coordinate 5,544, forward strand.
ATATCTCTCACCTATCCCACTAATCGTTTTTATGTCATATCCATACATGAAGAGATTTACGTACCTTTGTCACTTTGGGGTGGGGTTGGGCCTTGCGCTTGCGCCCCTTGGAGGGTGGGTAGCTGTTACCTGTTCAATTAAAGATTTGTTGTCACCGATTCTACTCTCCCTGTTTACACTATTTTGGGTTTCCGGGTTTGACATAATCTACGCAACATTAGATGAGGAATTTGATAGAGAAAGCGGTGTCTTCTCTTTTGTTTCGGTTTTTGGTACGAAACGGGCATTATCGATCTCGGCTTTATTGCATTTTCTTGCATTTATTGTGCTCGTAATTCTTTATTTATATAGATTCAATACCCTGTATGCGTTGCCGTTTTTGTTTGTATCAGGGCTTCTTCTGTTATGGGAATATAAAAAATCGTCAAATGTGGACTTGGCTTTTTTTAAAATCAACATCCTAGTAGGGCTTTTTGTTTTCATTTTTGTCATCTCTGGGATATACTTACCTTGAAATGCGAACTATCGTGGGAATTACAGGGGCTTCAGGGGTAGTATATGGCGTAGATTTTCTCAGGAGATGCCCCGACGAAAAGTTTCTCATAGCAAGCAAATGGGGTAAAAGGGTCTTACATGAGGAATTAGGTCTTAAGGTCGAGGAACTCAGCCAATGGGCGAAAAAGTCATTCGATGATTGGGACCTGGGGGCACCATTCTCATCTGGAAGTAATTACTTTGACTCCCTTGTTATTATTCCCTGTTCAGTTTCTACAATGGGTAAAATTGCCCATGGTATTGCAGACACCCTTATAACAAGAGTTGCCCATGTAGCACTCAAGGAGAGGAGGGGGCTTATTCTATCTATTAGAGAAACACCTCTTAGCTCAATTGCCCTTGAGAATGCGCTTAAGCTTTCGCGTGAAGGTGCTGTTATAATGCCAATCAGTCCACCTCATTATCTTCGGATAAAAACTGTAGACGACCTTGTTCAGGGATATGTCAATAAAGTTTTAAATGTTATCGGTGTCGGTGAATCAAACGGCTGGATGCACGAGGAGTTGGAATAAAACCATCGTAGGAGCGCCATCCCTGGCGCGAAACAATCGCGGCTGGAAGCCGTTCCTACTTAATTTTTCCTCCCCATCTCAGGGGGAGGATGAAGATGGGGGTGCTAAATGCCTGCCCAGAGAGAAAAAACACTGAGTCTTGTGTCAACTAATTTTATCCTGAGTATATTTCACCATCTTGCGAAACCTTTTATATGACTCTATCTTCTCCCGCGCTTCATGACAAGCTCATCCCAATACACCGTAACTACCTTCTTCAAACCAATCAGCTACCTCTTTTAATGTGAGATCGCATTCACACTTAGCTAAATTCATCACAACCTTAGGATTATATTCTGAGGTGTTACCTTATCGTTGATAACATGGTGAAAAGTCCTTGGGTATTAAATTCTTCTTAGTCGGGTTGTTTGATGAGCGCATAGATGAGAAATGAGAATATATCAACAAAAGACCCCTTTATCTATGCATTTTTATATTTTACCAGCTAACGTGTGAATTAGGCAGTGGATAATGTTACTGATGTAAAAGAAGCTTGCCACAGACAGATTTAATAGAATTGAGGTTTACCTTTTCCATCATATGTTAGGCAAAATTACCATTCCATCAAATATTACATTTATTTTTTTAGGAAACCTTACCTCTTCGTTCGTCTATATCCTGCCTTTTTTGCTTCCTCTTCCGCATCAAAGAAGACCTGGTTTTCTTGCTTAATCCGGCCACACCCAGCATCACCAGGGAGACGATATATCTTCGACCGCCTGTTGCCAATGATCTCTTTACAAATATCCTTTCCAGCCCAAAGACCCAGTCCCTCTACCCTCGCTTCTGTCTGATAAAGGCGAAACTCTTCATAGCGATGGAATGGGGAAGGGGCGATGACCCGAGCATATCCTTGCTTGATAAGTTCCGCGTTGAAAAGGGGACCATCCTCAAGGAATACATAGGCAAGTAGACGGCCATAGTCATCATAGTCGATAGAAGGCTCAAATTCAAGACGTACCTTTTCCCCTTTTAATTGCCTCTTGGTAAATTCTGAGGCCTCGGGACCAAAAATTTCTACGGGTTTTTCTGGATGAACAGTTTCAGGAGTATCGACGCCAATAAGGCGTACTTTTTCGTACCTCCAACCTCGACCTACTCCAATCGTATCACCATCGGTTACATGGGTTACGAGTACCCATTGTCCTTTTGGATCACCGCCAGTAAAAGTCCAAATCATATATGAAACGGGCATTACAAGGATTACAATGATGGCAATTAATCGATCTCTCGAGGAAGGATATTCTTTATTTCTAGTTGGTTTTACCAATTGTAGCGACCCTACCTTACTCAATCGGAAAAGATGGAGATCACGGGTGAAGCGACAATAATCCCTGAAAAAGACATAACTCTCCTTTGTTCATTATTTCGAAAGGTTAAACAGCGTTGTGTCTGGTTGCCTGAGCATCAGGTCGGAGGTACTCAAACGATACAGCTTCACCCTTTTTTGATAGCATTTGTGATATTTCGAAGAACCTTATTTTTTGTTCCATCGTTCATCCTCTTTGCCACTTGCTAACGTTTCGTGTAACTGGCCGCCAAAAGCTGCATAGCGAAGCGGTGTAGCTTTTGCCAGTCCGAGTTGACGCGATTGTTATGCCGCTATTGGCCAGCGCGATCATAGACTTTTGGCCTTCGTAGGCGTCCCAAAGCGTAGAACCGTACGCGTTATGCCCCTTTGGTGCCCCATTCGAAGTCGAGGGGTTAGCTGAGCAAATCAGCCCATTCCTGAGCCGATTTTAGTCTTTATGCCCCTTTAGATAATGTTTTCTTATCGCTGATAAAGCTATCTGTATAGTAGAGGCAATCTATAATGTATTAGGTTTTATTAATCAAACACCAAAAATGCAGCGTCATATCCAATAATGGATGCCATACTACAAATGATTGGTCAATCCAACTAGTACTCAGAATACAAAAGACCTGATTTCGGGTCAATAAGGGGAAATGGAAAACAGAATAAAACACTTCTTGCCTCCCCATCGGCAAAGTTATCTCTGGAAAGCATTCAAGAAAAATGTGGTGCGTCTTTTCAAGAACACTTCTCAAGCATTCGTAGTTCCAAGAGTTTACGTCGCAGAGGAGTGTCAACTTCTGTCGGCGCATTTCGTATGTACTTTAGAGCCTGCTGCCGTGCTGTTGTCGGAAGATTACGTATGTACTCCACGCCGTGTTCGACAGAAAAGTCTCGTCCAGTTTCCTCTCTGAAATTTGAACGTAAGGCGGTCCATACAGCGCCTAAAAAGTCTGTCTTTGCGAGCCATCTTTTCACAGTCTCGCAAGTCCTCCGATCATTTGAGTGTGCCGTGTCGGAGGCGATATTATGCTTGTTATCGACGAAGCCGATGTGCTTTTTTACTGTGTCTTCTCGAACGCGAAGATCCTCGATGGCATCATCGATGTCTACCCGGGGGCTGATGACATACTTAGTCTCGACGTCCGTTCCATGCTCATAATCAATAATGCCAGTGAGACGGCGCCCTCGCGAGACGCGTGAAAACTCAATGGGCAGTCTAGGACCTTCGCTTTGCCAAATTCCTTCTCGCGGTAGGTCTCGTGGATCCCATATCACTGAACCCCACCCGATGATCACTATGCGCATTCTAGACTCCTGTTACTGTCGCTGCATATGTTGCCTGATGAAATCAGCATAAGTATCGACGCTGAGTTGCTGAACTTTGAAGCGCTTGTAAAGCTCAGGAACCTGAGACTTCTGAAATGAGTTTCTTGCAAAGCCGTCATACCCGAACTCCGCCAATGCACCTTCGGCAAGTGTTCGACACCATAAACGAATGTCGTTCACATAGTCGAGAAGGTCTTCGCGAGTAAGATAGCGGGAAGTAAGCTGCCCGTGAAAGATTTTGTTTCTGTTGTTAATTGCCTCGGCTAGGCGTCCGCGTAGCCGATCGTGCTCTGCCCCGATCAGTTCCTTGATGCTCCGAGGGTAAAGAGCATCAAAGCCATGAACGAACCCCTCGAAGTACACGTGCCTGTTGCTACCTAGTGTCTCACGTAACCGAACAATATCACTGGGACCAAAGCAGGGAAACTGGTAGATGAGATGTGTGACGAGCCGGCGGATTTGCCTTTCAGCTTTGATTAAAGAGAGCGCAAACGCATCCACTCCGCGCGTTTCAGCAGACGACTCGACAATCAGATTAACTGTGCGAAATTCTTCTAACCAGTTCACGTGTACCCCTGGCGCCCATACCATATATTAATTAGCCAGCAAATATGGAACATAGTATCCCAAATGGGGTGTTATACCGCAAATCATTACTCAACCTAATTAATACTCAGAATACAAAAAACCAAATTTCAGGTCAAGAAGAGGAAATGAAAACAGACTTATCGAGCGACAATCTGTTCATCGTGGCGTCCTGAGTAGTGAGCCTTCGTCCGTTCATCCTGAGTCGAAGGGCCAAGCCGAAGACAGAGCTAATCAAAGGATACGGATGGGGTGCAAAGAGAGGCTAGCGGAAAGGATGTGCGTCAAAAAGTGAAATTATCAAAATAACTACAATAAGCAAATAAACAAAGCCTGACCCCAAGCCTCTATCACCTCTCCTTTAATACAGGGAGCTCTCGGAGTTTCATCGAAGGGTCGAAGGGTCGATAATTAGTGTTAAGTGTAACAATCTCTTTTCTAGCTATTTTCTTAAGCCCAGGAAGAATGGACAGTTGTAGTCTTAGCCTGTCTTTCGCTTCATCCATATGCATAATAGGCATCTAACGCCTAGTTCCCTCATCGATAAAATAGTCGGTTGTCATATGACTTTTATATTGAAGATAGTTATAATCTTGGTAAGCGGATTGCCTAATTGAAATTTAATGAACTAGTTAGACTTTTAGAAAGGAATGGATTTAAGGTTGTAAAGGAGAAAGGTTCTATCAGATATTATGGTAAAGCCGGTTGGGAGAGGTTGATACGCGTAGATTACCATGGCTCAAAGGAAGTTCCAACAGGAACATGCAACGCAATATTAAAAGCGGCTGGCGTAAAAAAGAAGTGACGATATTTGAGGAGTAAAAGGATGCTTGATATAGAATATTCTTTAACAATTGAAGCAACGGAAGAGCCGGATTATTTTGGATTTTATTCTCCGGATTTAGAGGGCTTTACTGGTATTGGACACTCTATCGAGGATTGTCTTTATAAAGCAAGATGGGGGATCAAGGAACACATAAACCTTTTAAAAGAGCAAGGGCTTCCTGTCCCACCGAGGAATCCGAATCCAAGAATTATTATACAAAACGAGCAGCGGCTAGAAGAAGCTGTTTAATCGTTATTTCGAGGGAAATGGCTCTTCTATTTAACTCATCATCCTGTATCCTGCATCGTGCATCCTGGATCATGAATCCTGTATTCTGCATCCTGTACCCTGTGTCCTGCATCGTGGATCATGCATCGTGTCAGCAATTGTCAATTTGCATGCCTGGCCCCGAGTTATAACTTTTCACTTTTCAAAACTAGGTAAGCTAAAAGTAGAAAAAGGAGGGTCACAGCAGGTATGGTGTATTGAACTATGAAACACCATTTGATAAATTCCAAGGCGTGACAAAATTACTGAGCTAGTAAGTGTGTCCCTTAATTTAGTTCTTATATTAAAAGGAGTGGTGTTACATGAACGTACAAAAAAGAATCAATCGCTTTTATTACATAAGGCCCGATGGTTATCCTCAAATCAGGGTTTACCATAAAAGGGGCTTAGGGAAGAAAATGCCACGATACCTTTTGAAATGCGGTTGTTGCGATGAGAAGTTGACAATATACTATGATGATGAAGGACTTGAAGTCAACGGTGTGAACGGCTCGATAGATGATTGGCGTGAGATTCTTCTTCCACTGTTGCAAATTGAGAAGAAAGGCAATAATTTTATTGCCAGATAATGTTAATCAGGAATCCTGATACCCTGACAACTCGCTACAATCGACTGCGCTAAAGTACGGCGTGGGTTCGGCGTTAGACAGGGAAAAATGATACAACGCGATTGTGAAGTATACACGATACTTTTTATTCGTTAGACAACGTCCAGATAGGGCGATCATCAAGGAAGAATGGATATTGAAAACTATCAATAATCCTTTAAAAACAGAAGTTCAAACTGATGGAAGGATAAGGAAATGGAGTTATATCGAAGAAATGGGCAAATATCTTAGAGTGATCCTTTTGGAAGACGGTGAAACTATCCATAATGCTTTTTTTGATCGAAGCTTTAAGGAGGAAGGAAAATGAAAATTCGGTATTTTGCAGATACAGATACGGCACTAATTGAATTTTCAAACGAACCAGTTGTGGAGACGAGGGAAATATCAGAGAACCTTTATATTGACTTAGATGGAAAGGGTAATCTTGTAAGCATGACCATTGAACATGCAAAAGAACAGGCCAATATTTCTGAAGTGTCGTTTTTACAAATGGAAAAGAACGGTACCTAACAAGCCATTCCAGCGGATGGCCGATACTGTGTGACTCTCGAACCAATCAAAAGGCGTTCTGGATCTGATTTGATTTAGTGCTTCGAGGATGGGATACTGATCTAGACCTATTATGGCCGGACCCTCCCACCACCCAGAGGCGATGTCGGTAACACTCCGAGAACAAATATAATGGCCCATCGTTGAAGAGCCGCAGTGTTCCAAAAAATCTATGGCTATATGAGCGTTAGGCCCTCCGGGAGGTCATGACCTCACGGAGGTATACTATTAATTAATGCATTCCCATGTGTGACCCCGTGCTAATAGCCGCAATACTTGAAGAACTAGGATACCTTGACAAAAATAAGGAAAAGGACAAGAAAGAGGAAGCTGATGATGAGGGAAGTAGCAAAGACCGTTCAGAAAACAGCGGGGAAGTAGAAGAAAAAGAAAAATAACTCATTTATTCATGCCTGATAATCATCTAGCCAGCCCCTCGAATAACCCACCATTGGTGGGTTATTCTTAATGAATCTTAGTCAACAAGGAGGGGCTGTAATGATGCTATATTGTGCAATAGATTTAC